>CALVTV010000055.1 GCA_944363005.1 uncultured Clostridia bacterium
GGCCGTGGACGTATAATCGAGAATGCTCAGCAGCGTGCCGCGTTTTCCGCGCGTGCGCAGGCTCTCTGTCAGTTCGAGGTTTCGCCGGGCCGTGTGGTCAAGCATCATATAGCGGCCGTCGTGATACTCGCTGATGGAATTCATGTGTTCCAGTGCGTTTTTCTGCGTCTCTTCCAGATAATCCATCAGCGCACCGGCCGCACGAACCCCCAGCTTGAGCGCACCGATTCCAAACGAATCGAGCGACTGCACATGAAAATGGTTCAACAACGCGGTCTTCGCCCGTCCATACTGAAAATGTGCCGCCTCCCGCAGGTCAACTGGCAACTCCGTCGCGTGCTCGGGCAATGGGCTGTTGGCGATGATTTCCTTGGGTGAAATGCGCGCCAACTCATCCTGAAGCCGCTTGTCTGCCTTGCTGATTTCATAGACAAAGAACTCGCCGGTGGACACATCCGCAAACGCAAGCCCCGCGCGGTTCCCCTCCAGACAAACGCTCAGCAGATAGCTGTTGCGCCGTTCGTCGAGCATGGACTGCTCGATGACGGTGCCGGGCGTCACCACGCGAATGACATCGCGCTTGACGAGTCCCTTTGCCGTCGCAGGGTCCTCCATCTGTTCGCAAATCGCAACCTTGTAGCCTTTTTCGATCAGACGGTTGATGTACGTTTCTGCGCTATGAAACGGCACGCCGCACATCGGCGCGCGTTCCTTCAGGCCGCAGCTCTTCCCCGTCAGCGTCAGTTCCAGTTCGCGGGAGACCAGCTCAGCGTCATCAAAGAACATCTCATAGAAGTCGCCCAAGCGGAAGAAGAGAATCATACCGGGGTACTTTTCCTTCATTTCCATGTACTGGCGCATCATCGGGGTCAAACCTGTCATGCTTTAGCCTCCGTAAATTCCCTTGTATCTCAGTGGCAACCGCTGCACGCGCTGCAATTTCCGGAGCAACCGCCGCTCTGCTCCACTTCGCCGGTGATGATGCATTCCAAGATCTGATTGACCTGATTCATCAACGCCGAGAACTTCTCCCTCGAATCGGTCATGGCCGCCACGGTGGGCATCTCATTGAGCGACTGCTGAATCTCATCCCTCTGCTGGCCGTACTGAGCGATCAGCTGCGCATCCGGCTCGCTCTTGCCCATTTCCTGATTAACCGCCGTGCGAAGCTCCATATAACGGCTCATGGCCTCAGCCGCCGCCGGGTCCTGCGTGGCCGCCTCCTCGCACAGCTGCATGTTGCGATACTCCTCGGAAGCCACAATCGCTTCCGCCAGCGCTTTGGCGCATTCCTGAACCTGACTCATGATTTTGTCCTCCTCAATTCTCAACACATTCGCCGCGAAGCGTGCTTTCGCCCGCAGACGTAATCTTTACCCGAACAATCTGACCGATCAAATCCGGCGTTCCGGGGAAATTGACCGTGATGTTGTATTCGTTCTTGCCGGCCATCTGCCCCGCGTCCCGCTTGGACGCCTCATCCACCAGCACGCTATGGATCTGGCCCACATACGAAGCCAGGCGGGCATGCGTGATTTCCTTTTGAATGGCAATCAGCTTTTGAATGCGCCTGGAAGAGACTTCCTCCAGGATCTGATCCGGCATGTCCGCCGCCCTTGTGCCCACGCGCGGGGAGTAGATGAACGTGAACGCGCTGTCGTAGCCCACTTCGCGCACAAGCGAGCAGGTGTCCTCAAATTCCTCCTCGGTCTCCCCGGGGTATCCGACGATCAGATCCGTCGTCAGGCTGACGTCGGGTACCTTCGCGCGGATTGCAGCGACGCGTTCCAGGTACTTTTCCCGGGTATAGCGGCGGTTCATCGACTGCAAAATGCGATTGTTTCCGTGCTGAACGGGCAGATGCAGCGCATGGCAGATGTGCTTGGACGCGGCCATCACCTCAATCAGCTCGTCGGAGAGATCCTTGGGATGGGAGGTCATAAAACGAATCCGCTCGATACCGATCTGATCCAATTGCGCCAGAAGCTGGGCAAAGGACAGCTCCCCCTCCGTGTCAAGCCCATAGGAATTGACGTTCTGGCCCAGAAGCATGATTTCCTTGACGCCCTCAGCGTGCAGCTGCCGGGCCTCTTCAAGGATCCGGGCCGATGCCCTGGAGCGTTCCCGGCCGCGCACATACGGCACAATGCAGTACGAACAGAAGTTATTGCATCCGTACATGATCGTGATGTACGCATGATGCGGGCTGCTTCTGCGCACGGGCAATTCCTCGGGAATGCTTCCCTCATCGTCCTGCAACACCTCTACCACGCGCCGGCGGCTCTTGACCGCCTGAAGCATGAGCTGGGCGAACCGGTACAGGTTGTGGGTGCCAAACGCCAAATCCACGAACGGATACTGCCGCAAAATCTGTTCACCCATGCCTGGCTGCTGCATCATGCAACCGCAAACGGCAACCATCAGCTCGGGACGGCTCTTCTTGAGCTCCTTGAGCCAGACCACGTTTCCAAGCGCGCGGCGCTGCGCATTGTCGCGGACGCAGCAGGTGTTAAACACGACGAAGTCCGCCGTCTCCCGGCTCTTTGCCGGGGTCATGCCCATTTCCGCGAGCATGCCTTCGAGCGTCTCGCTGTCGTGAGCATTCATCTGACAACCGTAGGTGACCACGCAATAGGTGTGCGGTCTGTCAGTAAGCGCAGCAAATTCGCGCATCCAGCCCTTCTGAGCTTCAATCTCCTCGGCGGGCAGCTCGATTGCTCGTGTTCTCTTCATTTCTTTCCATCCTTTTTGACCAGCCGCACAGCCTCACGCGGAGGTCCTGCAGCGATATCGACAGCTTCGATTTGATATTTTTCCGCATGCCTTCCGGCAACCGCCAGCGCATAGACGTCGCATTCGCGAGGCGCGGCGCATTGTGCCAACGCATCCGCCGCCGCGGGCGCAAGCCGAACGACAAACGGACCGCGTTGACCCGAGAGAGCCATGCGCCGTACGGCCATCAGCGCGCGCCGCGCGACTTCCTGCGGCCCCAACACTTCGCCCGTACCCGAGCAGTAGCTGCAAGGCACGCGCAGCGCCTTGGCAAGTTCCGCATATTTGCGCTTCCGCGTCAACTCCACAAGCCCCAACCGCGTCATGCCCAACACATGCACCTGCGCCTTATCCAAAGCAACCGCTTCCTTCAGGGCACGAATCACCGCCGTACGATGGCTTTCCTCCGTCATGTCGATGAAATCGACCACCACCATGCCCCCGATATCCCGAAGGCGAAGCTGATGGGCGATCTCCCGCGCCGCTTCCAGATTGACAGCAACCGCTGTCTGTTCCACGTCCCGGCCCAGGATCATCTTTCCGGAATTGACATCGACAACCGTCATGGCTTCGCAGCGGTCGATCACCAGGTATCCGCCGCAGGGAAGCCAGACGCGGCGCTTGAGGGCACGATCCATGCCCGATTCCAGAGAAAAGGCATCGAACATCAATTGCTTCGATTCCTCAAAGAACTCGATATTCGTTTGCTCGTGGATCTCATGGCGCGACTGCATGGCCTTCAGCGCTTCCACTTCTTGCAAGTCCGTGGTGACAATGCGCAACAGATCCCGATCAGCCCAGTCGCGCACCATGCGTTGCGTCAAAGAGGGCCGCTGTTCCAGCATGCCCGGCCTGGCCATGCCCTTGGCCTTCTGCTCAACCGCCTTCCATCGTTCATAGAGCGCATTGGCTTCCTCGCCAAGTTGTTCGCGGGTCACGTCCTGAGACGCTGTGCGCACAATCAGACCGCACCCGGCTGGGCAAATTGCTTCGGCCGCACTTTGCAACGCCTGACGCAGCGCTTCGTCCTTGATTTTCTTGGAGAGATGCACGCCCTCGCTTCCGGGGACGAGCACCAGGCCCTTGCCAGCCAGGTTGATTTTCTGCGTAAGGCGCAATCCTTTGGAGGCCGTCGCCTGCTTGGCA
>CALVTV010000056.1 GCA_944363005.1 uncultured Clostridia bacterium
CCGCAAACGCTGCTCGCCCATCTGCGCGAATTGGAGGAAGAGGACCCGCTGCTCTCCGTGCGCGCGCAGGGCGATGCGCTGAGCGTGGGCATCATGGGCGCGGTGCAAATCGACGTGCTTGGCAGCGTGCTGGAGCGCAGGTTCGGGGACCTTGTGGACTTTCTGCCGCCGCGCGTGCTCTACAGGGAGACGGTCGCCGCGCCGGTGGTCGGCATTGGCCACTACGAACCGCTGCGCCACTATGCGGAGGTCTGGCTGCGCCTTTCCCCCGGGGCGCCGGGCAGCGGCGTGACGTTTGAATCGGCTGTCGCGCCCAATTCGCTCGAGGAAAACTGGCAGCGGCTCATCCGTCAGCACGTGATAGAGCGCGAGCACCCGGGTGTGCTGACCGGAAGCCCGCTGACCGACGTGCGCGTGACGCTGCTGGCGGGCCGCGCGCACCTCAAGCACACCGAGGGCGGCGACTTCCGCGAGGCGACCTATCGCGCCATTCGCCAGGCGCTCATGCAGGCCCAAAACGTGTTGCTCGAGCCGTTTGTGCGCTTTGATTTGGCGATGCCCGCCGAAACGCTCGCGCGGGTGACGGGCGAACTGCTCGCTCTGGGCGCGCAGCTTGACGCGCCGGAGGTTGACGAGGACGAGGTCGCGCTCGGCGGGCGCTGCACGGCCGCGGCCTTTTGGGATTACCCGTCGCGCTTTGCCGCCTCCACGCGCGGGCATGGGCGCATCGCGTCGCGGTTTGACGGCTACGCGCCCTGCAAAAACCACTCGCAGATCGTGGACGAATGCGGGTATCAGCTGCTGGCAGACGCGAAAAACCCGCCGGGCAGCGTGTTTTGTACGCATGGGGCGGGCGTGTATGTCGCGTGGGACTGCGTGCGCGCATGGGCGCACTGCGAGGTGGAAGGGGTGTAAGCCGTGTTCACATGCAGACTGGATGCCGAAAGCCGGACGCCGCTGTGCGACCAGCTCTATGCGGCTCTGCGCAGGGACATCGAGCGCGGGCTGATCGCGCCGGGAGCGCGCATGCCCTCCAAGCGCCAGCTGGCCGACCACCTGCATATCAGCACGGCGACGGTCGAGGCGGCCTATGCGCGGCTGACGAGCGAGGGATTTTGCGAGTCGCGCCCGCGCAGCGGGATGTACGCCGCGGCGGTCATGCCGCATCCCCGAAGCGCGGAGCGCGGGGAAAAGCCGCCGGTCCGCTTTGACTTTTCCACCGGCGCGGCGGACGCGGAACACTTCCCCTATGCCACATGGGCCAAGCTGACGCGCGAGGTGCTCAGCGCGCAGGATACGGCGCTGCTGCTGGCGGGCGACGCGCAGGGCAGTCTGGAGTTGCGCCGCCAGATTGCCGCCATGCTGCGCGAACAGCGCGGAATCGAGGCTTCGCCCGAGGCAATCGTGCTCGGCGCGGGCACGGAGGTGCTCGTCGCGTCGCTGGTGGCGCTGATCGGCCGGGAGCGGCTCTTTGCCGTCGAGGATCCGGGCTATTCGCGCGTGCGGCGCGTGCTGGTGACCAGCGGCGCGCGCATTGCGCCCACGCCGCTGAGCGACGGCGCCATCGACGTGCGCTCGGTCTATGTCAGCGGGGCGGGCGCGGTCTATGTGACGCCCTCCCATCAGTTCCCCACCGGCGCGCAGATGCGCGAGGAACAGCGTCAGGCCCTGCTGCAATGGGCACGCGAAACCGGCGGATACATCCTGGAGGACGATTACGACAGCGAGTTCTGCTTTTCCGGCACGCCCGCCGCGGCGTTGACCGCGATGGATGCGGGCGGGCACGTGGTCTATCTGAACACGTTTTCCCGCACGCTCGCGCCCGGCCTGCGGCTGGGCTTCATGGTCTTGCCCGCGCCGCTGGTCGCGCCCTACCGCGCGATGTATTCCGCGTGCAGCGTGTCCGGCTTTGAGCAGGAGACGCTCTGCCGGTTCATGAAGGGCGGTTACCTGGAAAGGCACATCGCGCGCATGCGGGTGATCTATCGCGGGCGCATGCAGGCCCTCACCCGCAAGGCGCAGGCGCTCGGCCTGGGCGAAGTGGCCCCATGCAGCGCGGGGTTGCACGTCCTGTTGACCGTCGGCGGCCGCACGCCCGCGCAGGAACTCATCCCCCGGGCGCAGCAGGCGGGCGTGCATCTGACGCGGTTGTGCGATTACGGCGTGATGCGCATGGGCGCGCAGGATGAGCGCGTGGTGCTGCTGGGCTTTTCGGGCATGGATGAACAGCGGATCGAAGCGGGCCTGGAGGCGCTTGAAAAGGCGTGGTTCTAAGCGCGTTGCGCCGCCTCCTTCAACAAAACAAGCGCCGGTCTCCCGGCGCTTTTTCTCTGCCCTTCAGGGCACAAACACATAGGGGCAGCGGGTTTTGATGATCTCCATCACCGCGTCGCAAGTCGCTTCGTCCGTGCGCGCGCGCTGCACCACCACCAAATGACCCTTGCGCGACACCAGCGCGATGACGGTCTTCCCGCGGACCATCTTCACAAAATCCGTGTACGGCAGGCGAACCGTCTCCCGCGTTTTGACGTTGACGCTGCGCACGCACGCCTCCTCAAACGTCACGTCGAAGGCGCAGGAGGGCCGCCCGTACGTCTTGCGCAGGATTTCGACCATGTTGGCGATCACCCGGCTCTGGCGCATGTACGGCTCACCAACCAGGAAAAACAGCAGAAGCAGCACAAAAATCGGAATGAAGAAATACAGCTGCGCAACAATCGCCACGACCGTCATGCCGATGAATACGGCCAGCTCAATCAGCGTGAAGATGCGCTTTCTCGGCGGAACCAGCAGCGAGCGAACCTCGCGCAGCACCGCCTCGTCGATGACATTGCCCCGGATTGTCGGATTCATTCAGGAAACCTCCTCTTTCGTTTACAACGCAATCTGTTGCGTATAGCCCGTCTTGCCGCCCAGATACAATACGTTCCCCGCGATGCTCGCGCATTCAAACTCGCCGCTTTGCAGCGTCGTGGCGTTTTCCCCGTTGACATCGCAGGCGATCACGCCCGAGCCCGTCAGCTGGATCACCCGTTGCCCGTAGACGCCCATCCACGTCGCGCCGTCCCGGCGAATCGTCGCGCTCTGCCCATTCATCACGCGCACGATCGAGCCGCCCGTGCGCACCAGCAGCGCCCGACCGCACTGTGCCGCCTGATCGGCCGTGCCGGTGTAGACGGTATTCGTGCTGCCGGTGGAGATGCCGAATGTGACCACGCCCTCCTGCGTCACGCACAGCAGCGCATCGCCCTGCACGTCCACGGAGAAATCGCTCACGCCGCTCATCAGCTCGTTTTCCTCGCCGGAAAGCGTGCGCTCGCGCAGCGTCGCGTTCGCATCCAGATAGTACAAATCGCCGTCGTGCAGCGCAAAGCGCAGAATGATGCCCGCCCGGCAGAGCACCTCGCGGTTTGTGCCGTCGGCGTTCATGCGGATGATGCAGTCCTCGCCGCCGTCGCTGGCCACGTAGTAGAGCCTGCCGTTTGTCAGATGCAAAAAGCGCGGCACGTCGCCGGAGAGCACGCTGGATGCGCTGCCGTTATACGGCCGTTTGACCAGCACGCCGCCCTGCGAAGCATCCGCGCCATAGAGATTGTTTTGATCGCTGACGACGATCCCACCGCCCGCCAGGCTCGCCTGATAGGCGCCGTTGAGCCGGTATTCCTCGCTTTGGCGCGAGGAATTGTCCCCCGCCACGCGCGCCACCTGCGCCGTCACCGCGCCGGAGGCGTACAGCCTCGACTGCGTCAGGCTGCCGGCCGCACCGTCGGCGGAAAGCCCGTTTGCCGATTGAAACTGGCGAACCGCCTGCTGCGTCGCCGTGTCGTAAACGCCGGAGATGAAGGACGAAGACAGATAGCCCAGCTCCGAAAGGCGGCTTTGCAGCGAGCGCACCTGCTCGCCGGACATGCCCGCCGTGAGCACTTCGCTCACGACGGTGTCCGTATTCTGCGAGAGTTTGTCCCCGACGCGCACGCCGTTTGCGTCCAGCGCATCGGAGGAGTAAATCAGTTTGAGGGACTCCGGGCCCGCCGCGCCGTCCACCTTGAGGCCGTTCATCGTCTGGAACGCCTTGGTCGCCAGCACCGTGGGCTGGTTGAACTTGCCGGTGACGTTCTTGCTCTCCAGATACCCCAGATCCACCAGCCGCTCCTGATACATCCGCACGTCCTCGCCCTCGCTCTCCCACTGGATGACGATGTTGGTGTTGGGCGTGGCCGTCGGGCTGACCACAGAACCGGTCGAGCCGCTGGAAGAGCCGCCGAAGTACTCGCTGTAGGTGACCACGTCCCCGCCATAGAGGATGGAGAGCGTGCCGGTGCCCGCGATGCCGTCCGCCGTCAGGCCGTTGGCCTCCTGAAAGAGCTTGACCGCGCGTTCCGTCGCCGAGCCGAACTGGCCGTCCGGCGTCGTGGAGAGGAAACCGTAGCTCATCAGGTATTGCTGAAGCACGCGCACTTCGTCGCTCTCATCGCCCTTGCGCAGGGTAGAAAGCTGCGTAGGCGCGCTGGTGGGCGCGCTCGTCGGGAATGCCGTACTGTCCTGCACGATCTGATCCCCAACCACCGCGTTGTTGCTGTCGAGCTTGGTCTGCGTGCCCGTGCCGACGATACCGTCCGCCGAAAGGCCGTTGGCCTTCTGGAACGCCTTGACCGCCTGCGTGGTCTCCGCGCCGAAGCGCCCGTCGATGCGCCCGCTGTAATACCCCAGCTCAAACAGGCGCGATTGCAGGTAGAACACGCGCTCGCCGCTGTCGCCTTCGCGCAGTACGGTGGGTTCGGCAGTCGGCGACGCGCTGGTGGCCGCCTTGCAGCTGCCGTTGATCTTCTTGATCGTGGAAGCGCCGGCAACGCCGTCCGCCGTCAGGTTGTTGTTCTTCTGGAAGGCGATGAGCGCCGCTTCCGTCTCCGTGCCGAACACGCCGTCGGCCACGCCGTCGAGATAGCGCAGCTCGATGAGCCGCTCCTGCAGGGCGTACACGTCGTTGCCCGTCATGCCCACGCTCATTGAGCGCGTCTGATTCGGGTCGGCTGTGGTCACGGGCGAAGAGGCGTACTTGGCCGAGGACGAATAGAGCTTCGTCTGCGTCAGTTCGCCCGCCTGGCCGTCGCCGGAGAGCCCGTTGTTGCGCTGGAACGCCTTGACCGCCGTCGTGGTCGACTCGCCGTAAATGCCGTCCGTGCCGCCGGAGTAGTAGCCCAGCTCCGCCAGGCGCGCCTGCAATTTGCGCACTTCCAGGCCGGAAGAGCCCTGCTTGAGCAGGATATAGCTCTCCGTCTCGCCGCTGGCGCTGATGACCTTGGGCTGCGCGCTGCTGGAATAGAGCAAATCCTGCGTCTGACGCCCGGCGATGCCGTCGGCGGAGAGGCCGTTGCGCGTCTGAAACTCGATGACAGCCGCCTGCGTCTGCGAGGCATACTTGCCGTCGATCGTGCCGCTATAATAGCCGAGCTCCGTCAGCCGCGCCTGCAAATCGCTGACGTCGGTACCCGTCGAACCCACGCGCAGCACGGGATAGCCCGCGTTGTAATCCTGCGTGGAGGTCTGCCAGCTCTGCGCATCGGGCGCGACCGTGGGCGCCGTGCGCGGCGTGGTGGTCGGCAGCACGTCCTGCGTCCAATCCTCCCAGGTGCTCTGATCGCTCGAGCTCCAGGTGTTCGGCGTGGGTGTCGGCGTCGCGGCCGGCACAGGCGTGGGCGTCGGCGTCGGCAGGGGCTGCACCGTGCCAAAGGGAACCGTGCCCTCGGTGATGGTCAGCGGCTCGAGCGTATCGTCCGGCTGAATAAAGCAGCCGCTCACGGTAAAGAGCAGCCCCGCGAGCAGCAGCACCAACAGAATTCGTTTCATACACTTTCCCCCTTTCCCGTGAGGATCGCATCGACCTCATCGAGATTGCGGATTTCGTAGGCCACGGGCAACCCCGCGGCGTTGTCTTTGTTCATCGGGTTGTACCAGCAGGCATCCACGCCCGCGTTGGCCGCGGCCGCGATATCGCTGGAGAGCGAGTCCCCGAGCATCAGCGCGCGCCGCACGTCGCTGACCCCGGCCTGCTCCATGCCCAGGCGCAGCATTTTCGGGTCCGGCTTGGCCGCGCCGGCCTCTTCGCTGATGATCATGCCGCTGATCAGCGGCGCAAAGGCGCTCTTGCCCATGCGCCCGCGCTGCACTTTGGCGATGCCGTTGGTCACGATGACCACCGGCAGCACGCGGCTCCACCGCCTGACCGCCTCCACCGCGCCGGGCACGGGCACGCTCTGCGCCGCCAGCGCATCGGTAAAGGCTTCCCCCATCTGCGCCGCGGGGACGTCCGCGCGCCCGATGGAGGCGAGGAACTGTTCAAACCGGCGCACGCGCAATTCCCGCTGGGTGATCCCGCCCCGCTCCAGCAATTTCCAAAGCGCATCGTTGATCCGGGAATACGCCGCCAGATTGTCTGCCGTAGGCTCGATGCCCGCGCCCGTGCAGGCGATGGCGAAAGCGTTCTTCTCCGCCTGCTCAAAATCAAAAATCGTGTTGTCCGCGTCGCAGAGCAACACGTCATACCGTCTGTCCATGACTGTGCCTCTTTCTCCCGCAACCTAGGGAACATTGTCATTATATTGTAACACATTCGCCCGGGATTGCAAAGGCATATCTTGATCTGCCGAAATCTGGCAACTTATACTATTATCAGATAAAAACGAGCTATAAGCGCGAGGCGAAGAAGGGGGCTGGGGACTGAACCGGGGAACTCGCATAGTCGCGCCACAAGTGTCACTCCTTGCGATTCCCGACGCTCCGCCAGGCTTCTCCGCCCACTGGGCGCGCCCGGCTCCGGTCCCCAGGCTAGGGGTTTGGGGGATGAAATCCCCCATCGTTCCCATATCGCGAAGCAATGAAAAGTAGTCAGGGAGCGAAGCGTTACCTGACGGCCGGTTATCGAATGGCTCAGTTCTATTTGAGAATCGTATTACGCCGCGGCAAACGGGACCACCGTTCCGCTCACCCGCCCGGCAAACCACAGCAGCGCCGCGTAGGCGGCAAAGCACAGCAGCAACACGCCCACGGCCGCAAGCCGGCTCCCCGTGCGGGCGCAAAGCCTGTTGAAGAAGACGCCCGTCACATAGAAGTCGGACGCGAAGAACAGCACGAAGAGCAGGTTTGCCCGAAACAAAAACGCCATGTTGCTCAGCGCATACTGGATGAGCACGTAGTTGAGCGATTCAATGAGGACTTCCGCCTTGTTTTTCATGTTGGTTTCTCCTTCAATGATGACAAAAAACGGGCCGCAGACGCCATGTCCGCTGCCCGTTTGCTTGGTTGTCAATCCCGCACGTTCCGGTCGCTGCGGCTGCCGGAAACCAGGTCGATATTCTCGTAACGGTCCGGATCGTCGATCAGCGCGCTCAGGCCATGCGCCACGCAGAGCGCCGGCTCGTCCGCCAGCGTCGTGCGGATCTTGAGCTGATCGGAGAGCACCTCGTCCAGCCCGTAAAGCTGCGCGCCGCCGCCGGAGAGGGTGATGCCCTCGTCGAAGATGTCGCTGGCCAACTCGGGCGGCGTGCGCTCGATGATGCGGTGCAGCGCGATGAGCATATCACGCAGCGCCTCATCGAGCGCCTCGATCATCTCCTCCGAGCTGACCGTGACCGCGCGCGGCAGGCCGGAGACCAGGCTCCGCCCGCACGCGTCCATGGTCAACTTGGTGCCGCGCATGCGCGCCGCGCCGATGTTGATCTTGAGTTCCTCCGCCGTGCGCGAACCGATGAGCAGGTTGTGCTTCTTGCGCAGGTAGTCGATGATCGCGTCGTCGAACTTGTCGCCGCCCACGTCCAGGATGTCCCAGACGATCTGGTGGCCGAAGGAAAAGACCGACACGTTGGTGCGGCCGCCGCCCACGTCAATGTTCATGCGGCCGTAGGGCTGATCGATGCGCATGCCCGCGCCGATGGCCGAAGCCACGCTTTCATCCACCGGTACCACACTGCGCACGCCCGCATCGACCATCACGTCAACGAGCGTCTGCCGCTCGCTGGGCGCCATGCCGCCGGGCAGGGCCAGCAAAATGCGCGGGCGAAACGCCGCGCGCTTGCCGACCACCTTGCGCATGAAGTAGCGCAGCATCTTGCTGAGCAGATCAAAGCTGCGAATCCGCCCGTCGCGCAGCGGACGCTCCACAACCAGGCCCGCGGGCGTGCGCCCATACATTCTGCGCGCCTGCTCCCCCACGGCCACGACATCGCGCGTCTGCCGGTCATACGCCACGTACGCCGGTTCGCTGAGCACAATGCCTTTGCCGCGCACCACCATATGCAAGGTGGACGTGCCCAGATCCATTCCCAGTTCATCTACGCCAAACATGGTATCCTCCCATCAGATGTTTTTCTCTCGAAGCCGCGCATAGCGCCTGCGGGTGGCTTCCCCGCCGCGCAGATGACGCTGCGCCTTGTTGCGTGCGAAGACCGCAGCGACCTCTTTGGAAAGCGGCTCCGAAAGCTGTGCCAACCGTGTCTCCATGTCCTTATGCACGGTGGACTTGGACACGCCCAGCACCTTGGCCGCGGCGCGCACCGTCGCGCCCGTGGCGACGATATACTCCGCCGCCATGATCACCCTGCGCTCGATCGCCTGATTCACGCGCATCCCCCCAGACAGTCTCGGCAATCCGAGCTATCCTATGCGCGGGGGAACGCGCCTCACCCTCCAATCGTTCGCGCCGATTCTCGCGCGGCGGAGCGTGTGTGGTCTGTCAAAAGTAAGAAAGCGCGCGCGCCTCATCGCCCTCGTAGAGCACGGCGCACAGCGTCAGCCCCTGCGCGGGGGCGGTCTGGCCGAGTTCAAGGCGGTTGCCGGTTTCAATCGCGCGGGCGATGGCGCCCGGCGCGCGCTTGCCCGTGCCCACCTCCATCAGCGTGCCCGCGATGATGCGCACCATGTTGTAGAGGAACCCGTCCCCCAGCACGCTGAACGTCACCGCGTCGCCCATGCGCTCCACGCGCACGCGGTAGATCGTGCGCACGGTGGTTTTGACCACGCTGCCGCTGGCGGCAAACGCGCAAAAGTCGTGCGTGCCCAGCAGCGCCTTCGCCTCTTCGCGCATGCGCGCCTCATCCATGGGCACGGGCACATGCGCGGCATACAGCCTGCCGACGGCGTGCGCCTGGCGCGCGTTGTCAAACGCATAGCGATAGACCTTCGCGCAGGCCGAGTAGCGGGCATGGAACCCCTGCGGCGCGAGCGCGCTCTCCCGAATGCGGATGTCCGCGGGGAGCATGGTATTGAGCGCAAAGGCGAGCTTTTCCGGCGGGATGCGCGTGGCGCTGTCAAAGTGCGCGCACAGCCCGAGCGCATGCACGCCCGCATCCGTGCGGCTGGAGCCGATGACGGTCACGGGTGCATGGGTCAGGCGCGCCAGCGCGTCCTCCAGATGCGCCTGCACGCTGGGGCCGTTGATCTGGCGCTGCCAGCCGCAATAGGCCGTCCCGTCGTATTCCACGGTCAGCCGGAAGCGGCGCTGCCCCTCGGGCGGGTGATCCGCCGCGCAGGGACGATGCTTGGCGCGCAGCGTCCACTCAGCCAAGGAGGCGTCCCTCCAGTACGACCACCGCGACATACGCCGCCGTGGCCAGCGCGGCATACAGATCCAGCCGCGTGTATTGCAACTCGCGCAGGCGCGTGCGATGATCGCCGCCGCGATAGCAGCGTGCCTCCATGGCCATTGCCAAATCGTTCGCCCGGCGGAAAGCGCTGACAAACAGCGGCACCAGCAGCGGGATCATCGCCTTGGCGCGGTTGATCAGGTTGCCGGTCTCAAAGTCAGCGCCGCGGGCCATCTGCGCCTTTTGGATCTTGTCGGTCTCCTCCAGCAGCGTGGGGATGAAGCGCAGGGCGATGGTCATCATCATCGCCAGCTCGTGCGCGGGAAAATGGAACTTTTGCAGCGGGCGCATCAGGCGCTCCAGGCCGTCCGTCAGCTGCATGGGGCTGGTCGTCAGGGTGAGCACGGAGGTGCCCATCACCAGGAAGACCAGGCGCAGCGCGAAGAACACGGCGTTATGCAGCGCCTCGCGGGTGAGCGTAAAGAAGCCAAGCGTAAAAATCGGCGTTTCGCCCTGCACAAAGAGCACGTTGAGCACGAAGGTGAAGACGATGATGAAGCGCAACGGCTTCAGGCCCTTGAGCAGATATTTGAAGCGAATGCCGGAAATGCGAACCACCAGGTACAGAAAGCCCAGCGCCAGCAGATACCCCGGCAGGTTGCCGACCATGAATACGCCTACGATATAGACGATGGTGAGGATCAGTTTCATGCGCGGGTCCATCCGATGGATGACGGAATTCCCCGGGAAATACTGGCCCAGCGTGATGTCGTTCAGCATGCGCGCGCCCCCTTCCCGACGATGTTCTCGATCACCGGCTTGATCTCCTCAATGCGGTAGATGCCCTGGGGCACGTCAAACCCGCGCTCGCGCAGCCGGTCGGCCAGCAGCACGGCCTGCGGCACATCCAGCCCGATGGCGCGCAGCTCATCCCCCCTGGCGAAGACGTCGCGCGGCGTGCCGTCCATGGCGACCTTGCCGTGATTCATCACGATCACGCGCTCGGCCAGGGAGGCCACGTCGTCCATGGAGTGGCTGACCATCACGATCGTCGTCCCGGCTTCCCGGTGCAAATCGCGAATCAGGCCGAGGATTTCCTCGCGGCCGCGCGGGTCCAGGCCCGCGCACGGCTCGTCGAGCACGAGCACTTGCGGCTCCATCGCCAGAACGCCGGCGATCGCCACGCGGCGCATCTGGCCGCCGGAGAGCTCAAAGACGGAGCGCTCGTGCAGTTCCTCGTAGGAGAGCGCCACGCGGCGCATGGCCTCGCGCACGCGCCGGTCGATCTCCTGCTCATCAAGCCCCAGGTTGCGCGGGCCGAAGGCGATGTCCTTGGCGACCGTTTCCTCAAAGAGCTGGTTCTCCGGATACTGGAAGACGAGCCCCACCTTCCTGCGAATCGCCCGCCGGTCGGTATGCTTGTCCGCGATGTCAAGGCCGTCCACGGTGATCTTGCCACTGGTGGGCATGAGCAGCCCGTTCAGGTGCTGCACAAGCGTGGATTTGCCGCTGCCCGTGTGCCCGATGAGGCCGACGAACTCGCCGTCCTCGATGGTCAGGTTGACATCCGAGAGCGCGTGCGTCTCGTACGGTCCGCCGGACATGTATACGTAATTCAGGTGTTCGATGACAATCGGCATACTTCCTCCACCATTTCCTCGACGGTCAAAACATCCGCGCGCACGTCCACGCCATCCTGCCGCAGCAGGTGCGCCAGGTCGGTCATCTCCGGCACGTCCAGCCCCAGCGCGCGCACCTTCTCCACCTTGGAGAACACCTCGCGCGGGGTACCGGTCATGGCGATTTCGCCCTCGTCCATGACGATGACGTAGTCGGCCGTGGCCGCCTCGGCCATGTAGTGGGTGATGATGACGACGCTGATTCCCTCTTCGCGGTTGAGCCGGTGGACAGTGTTCATCACCTCGCGCCGCCCGCTGGGATCGAGCATGGCCGTGGACTCATCCAGAATGATCACGTCCGGCTTCATCGCCAGCACGCCGGCGATCGCCACGCGCTGTTTCTGGCCGCCGGAGAGCAGATGCGGCGCCTTCTTGGCGTATTTCTCCATGTTCACCGCGCGCAGCGCCTCGTCGATGCGCAGGCGAATTTCCGGCGCGGGCACGCCGTTGTTCTCCAGGCCAAAGGCGACGTCCTCCTCCACGACGGTGGCGACGATCTGATTGTCCGGGTTCTGGAACACCATGCCCGCATGCTGGCGGATGTCAAAGACGAGGTCGTCGTCCCGGGTGTCCAGCCCGCAAACCCAGACATTGCCGCTGCTGGGCACGTACAGCGCGTTGAAGAGCTTGGCCAGCGTCGATTTGCCGCTGCCGTTGTGGCCCAGGATCGCCAGAAATTCGCCATTTTTCACGCGCATGGAGACATCGTGCACCGCAAACTTCCCCGCCTCCGGATAGGCATAGCTCAGGCCGCTGGTGATGATTCTGTTCTCGCTTGTCACAACTTGCGTTTCCTTTCCTTGGTTCTGCGGTCAGTTGAAGGTGACGACCTCTTCCTCGGGCGGCTCGCACGGCTCCAGCGCCGTCACGTAGAGCACGGGGCCTACGCCGCGGTACTGCTTGCGCTCCTCCGCCGCCACGCGCGCGGTGACCATCTGCCAGGACTTGTTCGCCGGGATCGGCAGGCCGTTGGCCTTGGCGATAAAGCCCACAAAGCGCACATCCTCCGCGCAGCAGACCATCGCCATGCGCCCGGGCACAAACTCGTCCTTGCCGATGTTGCGGCCGCGGTAGATGTAGCCCTTGAAGCGCACGGTCTTGCCGTCGTAGTTCTCCGGATTTTCGGAGGCATCCAGATAGAACGTGCCGAACTGCCAGTCCTCGATCGTGACGATCGGAGCGTCCATGTCGTAGGGCGGCGGCATGCCCGCGCCGTAATCCTCGCTGGTGCCGTCGTCGTTTTCAAAGTAGAGCGAGGCCTGCGGGTTCATGCTGCGCACGTTGCGGTCGCGAATGAGCTTGCGGGTCTCCTCCGTGGCGCGGTTGAAGACGACCATGTCCGCATCGGTGATGTGCTGAAGCATGCGCTGGCCGACGTTCTTGGCGTACAAATCGAACGTCTCGGCGTTGACGGTGGTGATGATCTGATAGACCTCCAGCACCTTGGGCGTGCGCGCGAGCGCCGCGTCCAGGTCCCACATGCCGTTCATCTCGATGATCACGCGGTCCGGGTGGTGCTTGCGCACGAAGGCGCGCAGCGTATCCTCGTTGTATTCGTCCTCATCCTCGATGCACTCGACGACGGAATGCGTCTTTTTGAGCATGTCGGGTTCGTACTCCTCCATGCCCTCCTCACACTGGATGATCAGCGTGTTCTCGTCGCGGGTAAAGCCCGGGTCCTGAAGCACGCTGGCGATGAAAGAGGTCTTTCCGCTTTCAAGAAAGCCCGCGAACAGATAAACCGGAATTGCCATACTGTCCTCCGCATCAGACGCCGAAGAGCGCCACAAGGCCCTGCTCGTTCAGCTTGGAACCGATCACGCACAGGCGGCCCGTGACGTCGGCCGCGCCCTTGCGGATGTTCTGCTCGCCGGGCGTGTAGTCAAAGTGAATCCAGCCGCCGTCGGTGCAGGGCACGATGCCCTTGGCGCGCAGCACCACGCCGTAGGTCTCCCCGTCCAGCGCGGTCAGCATGCCGGCAAGCTCCGCCTCGCCGAACTTGCGGATCGTCTCCACGCCCCAGGAGGTGAACACCTCGTCGGCGTGATGATGGCCATGCTCGTGGTGATGGCCGCAGCCACAGGAGCCGTGATCGTGGTCGTGGTCGTGATGGTGGCAGCACTCGTGGCCGTCCTCGTGATCGTGATGATGATGGCACTCGTGGCCGTCCTCATGGTCGTGATGATGATGGTGCTCCTCTTCCTCCTGCTCAGCCATGACCGTGGCCAGCATGTCCTCCGCCAGGCCGTGGTCCGCCTCCATCGCCGCCAGAATCTGCGCGCCGGTCAGCTCATCCCACGGGGTGGTGATGATGCGGGCCTTGGTGTTGTGCTCGCGCAGCAGGTCGATGGCCGCCTGCAGCTTCTCCTGGGTCATCTTCTGGGTGCGCGAGAGCAGGATGGTGCCCGCGTATTCGATCTGATTGAGGAAGAACTCGCCAAAGTTCTTGACGTACATGCGGCACTTCATCGCGTCCGCCACGGTCACAAAGCTGCCCATTGCGGCCTCGGGGATGTCCTTTTCCACGCCCTCGACGGCGCGGATGACGTCCGAAAGCTTGCCAACGCCGCTCGGCTCGATGAGGATGCGGTCGGGATGGTACTCGTCGATGACCTTCTTGAGCGCCTCGCCGAAATCGCCCACCAGCGAGCAGCAGATGCAGCCGGAGTTCATCTCCGTGACCTGGATGCCGGCCTCCTTCATGAAGCCGCCGTCGATGCCGATTTCGCCAAACTCGTTTTCAATCAGGACAACCTTCTCGCCGGAAAGCGCCTCTTTGAGCAGCTTCTTGATGAGCGTGGTCTTGCCCGCGCCCAGGAAGCCGGAAAAAATATCGATCTTTGTCATGATGATCTCTCCTTACAGGGTTCCCAAACCGTGAAAATCAGCCGGAATACAGGATTCCGACTGATTATTGTACACCATTTTGTTATGAAAAACAAGGATTCCCGGCAAAAAGTCAGGAAAGCGCTTCCCTTCGCGCTCAAATGCGGGCTACGCCGCTCTCGCGGGCGGCCTGGGCGACAGCCTTGGCCACAGCCGGGCCCACGCGCTTGTCAAACGCCTTGGGAATGATGTAATCGGCGGAGAGCTCCTCGTCGCTGACCAGAGCGGCAATCGCGTAGCTGGCGGCCATCTTCATGGCCTCGTTGATGTCGCTGGCGCGGCAGTCGAGCGCGCCGCGGAAGATGCCCGGGAAGGCGAGCACGTTGTTGATCTGGTTCTTGTAGTCACTGCGGCCACAGCCGACGACCACGGCGCCCGCCGCCAGCGCCTCATCCGGATGGATTTCCGGCACGGGGTTGGCCATCGGGAAGACGCACGCGCCCTCGTTCATGCTTTCGACCATCTCGCGCGTGACGACGCCGGGCGCGCTCACGCCGATGAACACATCCGCGCCGCGCATGGCGTCCGCCAGCGTGCCGGTGAGGTGGCGGGGGTTGGTGATGTGGCTCATCTCCTCGTGCGCGGGGTTGAGGCCCCCCATGCCCTCGCAGATGATGCCGAAGCGGTCCACGAGGATCAGATCCTTGACGCCCAGGTTGAGCAGATGGCGCGCGATGGCCACGCCCGCGCTGCCCGCGCCGTTGATGACCACGCGAACGCTGTCCATGGACTTGTGCACCACGCGCAGCGCGTTGAGCAGCGCCGCCGCGACGACGACGGCAGTCCCGTGCTGATCGTCGTGGAAGACGGGGATGTCGCAGATCTCCTTGAGGCGGCGCTCAACCTCAAAGCAGCGCGGCGCGGCGATATCCTCCAGGTTGATGCCGCCAAAGCTGCCGGAAATCAGATAAATCGTGCGCACCAGCTCGTCCACATCCTTGCTGCGGATGCACAGGGGGAAGGCGTCCACGCCCGCAAACTCCTTGAAGAGCACGCACTTGCCCTCCATGACAGGCATGCCGGCCTCCGGGCCGATATCGCCCAGGCCGAGGATGGCCGTGCCGTCGGTGATGACGGCGACCATGTTGGCGCGGCGGGTGAGCTCAAAGCTCTTGTTGTAGTCGTCGCGGATGGCCAGGCAGGGCTCCGCCACGCCCGGGGTATACGCCAGGGAGAGGTCCTCGCTGTTTTGCACATGCGCGCGCGGCGTGATTTCCAGCTTTCCCTTCCATTCATAGTGCTTTTTCAGGGCTTCCTGTTTGATATCCATGGTTACACACTCCTTATAACGGAAAAATTGGTTATGTCAATTGCTGTAAACCCGATCGTCTGCGGCCGCAAAACGGCCCGTTTCATGCCCATGATACGCGAAACAGCGCGAAATTGCAATCCCTTCCGGCAGGAAAAAGCGCGAACGGCGCGAAACATTGTATGAACATTCTTTTTGAAGGAGGGAGCTTTCATGAAGCCCAGCCGGGAAAACATATTGCGCGTCCTCGCCCAGCTCGAGCAGTCCGGCAATCTGCCGCAGGACGGGCCGACCTCCATTTTCGTATCACAAAAGACCGCCTCGGGCCGCGCGCACGCCACGCAGTTAGCCGTGAACATGAGCGGCGACGCCGTGTTCGTTCGCACAAGCCGTTTGCCGTTCGTGCGCCCGATGGCGTTTTCGCGCCAGGCGCTGCGGGAGTACCGCCTATGACGCATGCCTTTCGCCTGCATCGCGGCGACGATCTGCTCGAATCCATTCGCAACTATGCCCAAAGCCACGCGCTGCGCGCCGCCGTCCTCGTCTCCGGGGTCGGCTGCGTCAGCCGCGCCGTATTGCGCGATGCCTCCGGCGTCACGACGCATGAGCTTGCCGGGCGCTACGAAATCGTCTCGCTGACGGGCACGGTCAGCGCGGCGCGCACGCATTTGCATGTCGCCCTTGCGGGCGAAGACCTGCAAACCGTCGGCGGCCATCTCTGCGCGGGCACGATTGTCAATACCACGTGCGAGGTCGTGCTGCTGGAGCTTCAGAACGTCGCGTTTTCCAAGGTCTATGATCCGCAAACGGGCTACAACGAGCTGTCCATTCAGCCCGTCGATCCTTCCTAAACCCGCCGCAAAGCCGGCGACCGGCCCCAAACAACATAAGAAAGAACCGCTTGTCCGTTCGTCGCGGACAGGCGGTTTTGTTTGCGCTTGGGCGGCTTCGGATTCAAAACGCGAACGGGGAGCCGGTTCAAGCGGCTTTGTCCGTACTGCCCGTCAAAGCTTGCTTGACTCCGCTTTTTCTCCCCGCTTCGCGCCTGCTTACGCCGTTTTACAGGAAGTAGCGCACGCCGGATTCAAAGATCTTCTGATCCTTGTTGCCCGGAATATTGCTGGCCACATACTTGCCGGTGCGCTCGCTATGGCCCATCTTGCCCAGCACGCGGCCGTCCGGCGAGCAGATGCCCTCCACCGCCCAATACGAGCCGTTCGGGTTGTACGGCATCCGCGCGGCGGGCAGGCCGTCCGGCGAGGCGTACTGCGTCACGATCTGGCCGTTGGTCATCAGCTTGCGCAGCTGGCCCTCGCGGCAGACGAAGCGTCCCTCGCCGTGGGAGATGGCGACCTCGTGCACATCGCCCACGTTCACCCCCGCCATCCACGGCGACTTGACCGAGGAAACCACCGTGCGCACATGCGTTGCGGCATGGCGGCCGATGGTGTTGAACGTCAGCGTGGGATCGTCCTGCGAAAGCGTGCGGATCTCGCCGTAAGGCACCAGGCCCAGCTTGATGAGCGCCTGGAAGCCGTTGCAGATGCCCAGCATCAGGCCGTCGCGCTGGTTGAGCAGCGCCATGATGGCCTCCATGATGCGCGGATTGCGCAGCGCCGTGGCGATGAACTTGCCGGAACCGTCCGGCTCATCGCCCGCGGAGAAGCCGCCCGGCAGCATGACGATCTGCGCGTTTTCAATGCCGCGCACGATCGCCTCTACCGATTCCTCAATGCCCTTCGCCGTCAGGTTGCGGAAGATGAACGTCTCCACCTCGGCGCCCGCGCGGCGGAACGCCTTGGCGCTGTCCAGTTCGCAGTTGGTGCCGGGGAAGGACGGAATGAACACGCGCGGACGCGCGATATGCACGGCCGGGCGCGCCTCGTTGCGCTGGGTGTAAGGCATGTAGGGCGCGGTCGTGCTGCGGCCTTCCGCCTGCGTGGGGAACACGCTCTCCAGCGGCGCGCTCCAGGCGCCCCAGGCCTCCGCCAGCGACAGCGTATCGCCCAGCGCGTTGATCGCCGGATGCACGGACGTATAGCCGATGACCGACAGCCCCGCCGGCACGGGCGCGCCCTCCGCCAGTTCGCAGACGATGCAGCCATAGCGCGGCAGGAAGAGCGTCTCCTCGTCCACGCCGGTCAGCTCCACGCCGAGGCGGTTGCCCAGCGCCATGAGGGTGACCGTCGCCGCAATGCCGCCGCGGCCCACCGTGTGCGCCGCGAGCACCTCGCCGCGGCCGATCGCCTGATGCAGCGACTCATAGAGCATGAGCGCCTTGTCGTACTGCGGAACGAGCGCCTCGTCCACAGGCAGCGTCAGCAGCGCGATGCGGTGATCCGCGCCCTTGAAGTCCGTAGAAATCACGCGGGAAGCGTCCACGGCGTTGACCGCAAAGGAGACGAGCGTCGGCGGGACGTGGATGTCCTCAAACGTGCCGCTCATGGAGTCCTTGCCGCCGATGGACGCCGTGCCAAAGCCCAGCTGCGCGGACAATCCGCCCAGCAGCGCCGCCGTCGGCTTGCCCCAGCGCCGCGGCTCCTTGCCCAGCTTTTCAAAGTATTCCTGGAACGTCAGCCGCGCGCGGGTGACGTCGCCGCCCGCCGCGCAGATCTTGGCGAGCGACTCGGTGACCGCGTACACCGCGCCGTGGAACGGGCTCCATTCGCTCAGGTACGGGTCATAGCCGTGGCTCATGAGCGTAGCGGTCGTCGTCTCGCCCTCGGTCGGGATCAGCGCGGCCATGGCCTCATTCGGGCTTTCGCGGAACGCGCCGCCATACGGCGCCAGGATTGTGGACGCGCCGATGGTGCCGTCAAAGCGCTCGACCAGGCCCTTCTGCGAGCAGATATTCAGATCGCCCAGCATCGACAGCCACGCCTCGCGCACGGTCTTTCCGCGCGCAAACGCCGGCACGCTCGTCAGATACGGCTCGCGCTCCTCCGGCGCGCGCACGAGCGCCTCGGCGTGCTGGGTGACGCCGTTGGTGTCCAGGAACGCGCGCGAGAGATCCACGATCGTCTTGCCGCGCCAGTGCATCACCAGGCGCGCTTCCTCGGTGACCACGGCCACCGGGGTCGCCTCCAGGTTCTCCTCATAGGCCATGCGGCAGAACCGCTCCACGTTCTCCTTTTCAATGACGCAGGCCATGCGCTCCTGCGACTCGGAAATCGCGAGCTCGGTGCCGTCCAAGCCCTCGTATTTCTTGGGCACGGCGTCCAGCTCGATGACAAGCCCCGGCGCCAGTTCGCCCACGGCCACGCACACGCCGCCCGCGCCGAAAACATTGCAGCGCTTGACCATCTTGGCAAACTCCGCGTTGCGGAACAGGCGCTGGATGCAGCGCTCGGTCGGCGCGTTGCCCTTTTGCACCTCCGCGCCGCAGGTGGAAAGCGACTGCGTGTTGTGCGCCTTGGAGGAGCCCGTCGCGCCGCCGCAGCCGTCGCGGCCCGTTCGCCCGCCCAGCAGCATCACCGCGTCGCCCGGCGCGCGTTGCGCCCGGCGGACGTGATCGCGCGGAGTCGCGGCGAAGTCCACGCCCAGCGCCATGCGCTTGGAGAAAAAGCCCGGATGATAGTACTCCTGTACCTTGCCCGCCGCCAGGCCGATCTGGTTGCCGTAGCTCGAATAGCCCTGCGCGGCGGTGGTCGTGATGCGGCGCTGGGGCAGCTTGCCCTCACGCGTGCGGCTGTAGGGCATGCGCGGATCGCCGGAGCCGGTGATGCGCATCGCCTGATAGACGTAGCTGCGGCCGGAGAGCGGGTCGCGGATCGCGCCGCCCAAGCAGGTGGCC
>CALVTV010000057.1 GCA_944363005.1 uncultured Clostridia bacterium
ATGCGCCGCCCCAGCGCGCGCAGGTGCGGTTCGTACGTCCAGATCGTCTCGATGTCGCTGTAGCGCAGCGTCACCACATAAGGGATGCCGTGGCGCTCGTGCAGCGCGTGCGCAATCGAGCCGTCGGTAAACAGCGTGTGCGCGTGGATCAGGCGCACCTTTCCAAAGTCCGGCATGCGCTCGATCTGCGGCACGCTGCGCTGCGCCTTGCGAAAGAACAGCAGCGCGTCGCTTCTGCGCACCGTCAGCGCATACTGCGTGGGCACGCCGCGCGGCACGTTCTTGCCCATGTTCTGCGCCCGCTTTTCCGGCACAAACACGCTCTGTTCCTCGCCGGCCGCCGCCAGCGCTTCAAACAGCTGCATGAACACCGTCGAACCCGCCAGGTTGCAGCAGACATGCAGGATCATGCCTTTCCCTCCCGCCGCTTGCGCCGTTCCTCGCGGATGAACCGCGGCAGCGCAAGGATGCCGCGCAGCGAGCCGAAGCCATAGGCAAAGTGAAACGCGGGATACAGGATGATCTCAAGCGGCAGGAAGCGAATGCCCTTCTCCCGCGCGATGGTATACGAATAGAAGAAATCCAGCAGCAGGTACGCGCCCCATTCCAGGGCGAGCAGCCCGCCAAAGAACATGCTCCGGGTCAGCAGCGTCAGCAGCACCAGCACGATCGTCGAAAGCACAAAGCAAAGCGGCACAAAGTGGCGCACGCCCATCGAGCCGGGAACCAGCGTCATGGTGATCACGTTCCACTTGCCGTTCATGTAGCCCATGCGCATGATGCCCGGCAGCGTATCCCGGCAATAATAGAGCACCCGGATGTTGTGGTTCAGATAGACCTTTCCGCCGTTTTTGCGGATGCGGAAGTTGAGCTCGTTGTCCTGGTTGCGGGTCATCCGCTCGTCAAACCCGCCGATTCTCTCAAACAGTTCCCGCCGCCAGCAGCCAAACGGCACCGTATCCACATAGCCGTCCTGCGTCGTCAGGCGGTAGGTCGCGTTGCCCACGCCCAGCGGCGTCTTGAGCATTTCCGCGATCGCCTCGCCCATCAGCCCGCGCCCCCGTGTTTCAAACACGCCGCCCGCGTTGTCGCAATCGCGGGTCAGCAGCGTCTCCACAGACAGGCGCACGTAGTCCGGCGGATACTCCGCGTGCGCGTCCAGGCGCACGATGACCTCGCCGCGGCTGTGCGCGATGCCGATGTTCATCGCGTAGGGCACCGTCCGGTTGGGGTTGTCCAGCACGACGATCTGCGGGTGCTCCTCGCGCATTTGGGTCAGGAGCGCCACGGTGCGATCCTCCGAGCGCCCATCGACAAAGATGACCTCCATCTGCTCGACGGGGTAATCCTGCGCGAAGATGGACGCCACACAGGCGCGGATGTACTTCTCCTCGTTGCGCACGGGCAGAATAACCGAAATGAATGGCAACTGCATGATGGTAACTCCCAACTTCCTCAAAAGAATCGAGATGACGAATCAGTTTATTATACCACAAAGATGCATGGATTAAAAGCACAAAAGGCGCCCTCCCGTCCCACAAGGGCCACGGGAAGGCGCTTTTTGTCAATACCACATCCAGTTGCCGAACCAGTTCATGGCGTCGCACCAGGCGCGCGGGACCTCGACACCCGAGGCCAGCGGATAAAACCCGATGAACAGCGCCAGCGCCAGCACGCAAAGCAGCGCGGCCAGTGCGCGCGAAACGCGCGGCGCGCGGCGTTCCAGATAGCGCAGGCCCTGCGCCGTCGCCAGAATGATGAACGGCACGCTGGCAAAATAGTGATAGATGAACGTCAATCGGGCCACCAACACCCACGGCAGATACGCCGAGAGGAAGCCCACGGCGATCACCGGCATCGCGCGGTCGTACTCGTCCTCGCGCCCCGTCGTCAGGCGCAGCGCGGGCAACGCATTGCGGTAAAGGCTGTAGCCGAGCACAAAGAGAATGCCCACCAGGCCCGTCCACCAGACGGCCGGATTGCCGAAGGAGAGGATCGAGGACGCCATGCCCGCGCCCTTGAAGTCCGCCTGATAGTACCACATCGGCTTGATGATCAGCGGCCACTCATACCAGGGCGAAGCGAAGAAATGCTCCGCGACCAGGTCCTTGTGGTAATTGAACATGTAGATCTGCGCGTCGATGATGCGCTGGAGCGTCTTGAGGCTGATCGTAACCTCGCCGTACGCGCGCAGATACGGAATGTAGCTGAGCGCATAGATCACCACCGGCACAAGCACGAAGAACACGCAGCAGGCCGCGATCGTCAGCGCGCCGTTGCGGGCAAAGCTGTCCGCGGCGTGCGCGAAGGCGGGGTCCTCGTCGCAGTGCGCGCGCGCGTACACGCTCTGACGCCAGAGCGAGAAGAACCGCGCGAAGAAGAGCACCGCCAGGCCAACCGCGCTGTAACAGCCGATCCACTTGCTGGCAATCGCCAGGCCCATGAACGCGCCGGAGAGCGCCAGCGGAACGAGCGTGCGCCAGAGCTTCGTGTGGTAAAAGCTCATCTTCATCCAGCGCGCCATGCAAAGGAACGTCAGGATGATGAAGAGCACGGGGAACGAGTCAATCGTCGCAATGCGCGTCTGCGTGAAGTGCATGCAGTCGACGGCCATCAGGAACATGCTGATGAACGCATACCGCGTGCGTCCGAAGAGCTGCTTGGCCAACAGATAGAGCGCCGGGAGCATCAGCACGCCCGTGAGCGCGCCGGCAAAGCGCCAGGCAAACGGCGTCATGCCCATCAGCCGGATGCACCAGCTCATGAACACCTTGCCCAGCGGCGGATGCGTCGTCTCATAGGTGTAGAGCGCGTTGGCGTGCTCGTAGCCCGTGCGCGCGTGATAGATCTCGTCGAAGTACATGCTGTTCATGTAGCTCGGCTTCTCGGGCACCGAGTCCTGTTCGTCGATGATCTTCGCTGGATCGTCGCCCCGGTCCTCGCGCGCGCCATAGGCCGTGGCCGAAACGACCGGATACGGCGTGCCCGTGCCGTCGACGGCGGCAACCTCCCAAAGCGCAGAGCCCGCGCCCTCGAACGTCACCCGCAGATAGCGCCCGGAGAAGGTCAGCATGTCGCCCGTCGCGCCGGAGACTTCGCCGTCCTTGTACACCGGTGTGCGCAGCGCCTGCCACTTGAAGCACTCGCCCTGGTCGAAGTAGGCGTCGTGCTCCTGGCTGTAGGTCACGCCGTCATCGGAGACGGCAAAGGAGAACGCCGTATTGGAAATCCCGCCGTAGTAATAGATATGGAAGTCCTCGCGCACCTCGCCCAGATCGATGACGATCTGTTCGCCCGCCGCTGTGGACGTGTAGCCCGTCTGCGGCGCGGTCATGTCGCCCAGGCCGGTGAACGCCACCACGGCATACACCGCCGTCACCGCGAGCATCAGCGCCCAGTCGCGCTTTTTCATGTGCAGGCCCGCGTCCGGCGCCTGCAAGAGCTCCTTGCGCATGCGCGCGTCGGCGGCATACGTCTCCTCCCGCTCCTCCTGCTTCGCCTGCGGCAGCAGGACCACGTGGCCGCGCCAGACGATGTCCACGGTGGCAAAAACCGTCAGCGCCGCGCAGGCGAGCATCACCACGCTCAGGGCGTATCCCAGCCAAAGGTTCGGCGCGATCAGGTACTCAAACGCCAGCACCACGCCGATGTTGACCGCCGCCGCCGCGGAGGAGACCAGCGCGCTCACCAGCAGGCGCACGTCGTGCGTCTCCACATACGCAAGGAACAGGAAGACCAGCGCCGGCAGGATGTAGCGTTCGTGCATCTTGCTGCCGAGCACAAAGACCAGCTGCATCGTCACCGCCGCGCTCAGCAGCAGCCTCGAGCGCCCCTCGCCCCGCATATACACCGCAATGCCCGCCGCAAAGGAGAGCACCATCAGCAGCGTGCCCAGCGCGCCATAGGTCAGCGGCCCCACGAGGATCGTGTCCGCCGAAACCCAGTTGCCCCCGAGCAGGAACATCAGATTGCCCGTAGAGAGCGTCGCAAAATTATAGCTGGAGAGCGTCTCGACGTACTTGTCCACCAGCCAAAGCGGATTGCTCTGGCGGATGGAGAACGGCACGACGACCGCCAACGTCACCAGCACGCCGCCCAAAATGCCCCAGAGAATCTCACGGCCCGTGTGCTCCCGCCGCACGTCCTTGATGAGCGCCGCGATGCCCAGCGGCACCAGCAGGCCCGCCTGCGGCTTGGCCAGCACGGCCAGCGCAAATACGGGAATGGCCACGCGCCATCTGCCCTGCGCCGCGGCAAGCAGCATCACGACCAGCAGCGCGCAGAGCACGGAGTCAATCTGGCCCCAGCAGCTGCCGGTGATCACAAACGCCGGGTTAAAGGCCATCAGCGCCGCCAACCCCAGCGCAGGCCGTTGCCCCAGCATGCGAAGCGCCGCGCGGTAGAGCACCGCCGCCAGCACGAGATCGCAGGCGATGGGCACCAGCTTGAGCAGCACCTGCATCTGCATGGTGGAAAGCCCGATGCCCAGCGCATTGGCAATCATGCCCAGCACGCCCAGCACGAGCATATACGCCGGCGGATAATCGCAGAAATAGCCCTCTTCGTAGAAGTTGAGCGGGCCCACCGACGCCATCCGGCCCGCCCAGGCCGTATGGCAGCCCATGTCCACGCCGTATCCCGGCACGAACATCGCCAGCACAAACCGAAGGGCAAATCCCAGCACGAGCACCGCAACCAGCGCCCCCGCGCCGCTCTTTGTGCGTTCCTCCAGCGGCGATTGGGGCGCGCAAAGCAGCCCTCGCACAA
This sequence comes from uncultured Clostridia bacterium, assembly GCA_944363005.1. Classification (GTDB taxonomy): domain Bacteria; phylum Bacillota; class Clostridia; order Christensenellales; family Aristaeellaceae; genus Ventricola. Next base: position 4,768 of record CALVTV010000057.1, read on the forward strand.
GCAGCGCCGCAAGCACCAGATACAGCGCGGCCACACCGAGCAAGACGGGAATGACGTTGTCCGTCGAGGTCTCCTTGACCGGCTGTTCCGGTTCCGGCGTGGACAAGTCGAGCGCGCTCGTGCCCAGCGGCACGTCGGCCACCTCCACCAGTTCCACGTCGGTGAACCACGCCTTGCCGGTCGTCTCCGAGCCGTAACCGCCCAGGCGCACGCAGACCGTGGCCTCCGTCTGGCCCTTGCCCGTGCGCGCATAGAGCGTTACGCGCTGCCACTCGCCCTCCGTATCGTAGGCGGACTCACTCGTGCCGTATATGCCCAAAAAGGACACGTTCGCGCCGGTCTTGTCCGTCGGGCACCCCTCCGCCCGCACCGTCGCAGAAAGGCGGTAGGTCGTATTCTCGCGCACGGTCACCGTCTGCTCAAAGCGCGCGTCGTTCTCCGCCGCGTTTTCCACCAGCACGGCCGTCGTGCCGTCCTCAAGCGTCACCGCCTCCAGATACGACGCGCCCGCGCTGGTCACCCACATGCCGGTCTCCCAGCCATCGGGCATGCTGCCCGTCACGGCGGAAAAGTCCGCGTTTTCGATCAGGTTGCCCTCCTGCGGCGCGGCCTGCCGGTTCCCGCGCAGCCACAGCGCCCCTGCGAGCACCGCCGCGATCACCAGCACCGCGCCGATGACGGCGATGCGCCTGCCTGTCCTGTGTTCCATGTTCTGCCTCCGATTGTCAAAACGTCTGCCCCTGATAGGGGAACGCGTCGCGGATATGCGTCACCCGTTCCCCCTGAATCTCCAACACATCAAACCGGGCCTGTCGATTCATCAGGCCGTTTTGCATCATATAGTACAGTGCCCCCTGGCAAATCCGCCGCTGTTTGGCGGGCGTGACCGCCTCGCGCCCCAGACCATGCCGGGCATCCTTTCGCATCTTGACTTCGACGAAGACCAGCGTCTGGCCCTCTGCTGCAATCAGGTCAATTTCAAAACCGGGGCCGCGGACATTGCGCGCCAGAATCTCGAGCCCCTGCGCGGCGAGAACTTGCTCCGCGCGCACCTCCGCCAGCGCGCCCGCTCCGTGCCGGTCCATCCGATCCCCGCCTTTCAAATGAATTTGCCGATGAAGGTGCGCCTGTGCGCCGGGCACGGGCCGTATTCCCGCAGCGCCGCGATGTGCTGCGCCGTGCCGTATCCCTTGTGCTTGGCAAATCCGTATTGCGGATACTGCGCGTCCAGTTCACGCATGAGCCGGTCCCGCGTCACCTTCGCCAGGATCGAGGCCGCCGCGATCGAATAACAAAGCGCGTCCCCGTGAACGATGCCGCGCACCTCGCCGGGCACGGCCAGCGCATCGATGGCATCGACCAAAAACAGGTCGCACGGGGCGTCCTTCGCCGCGTCGGCCATCGCGCGCTTCGTCGCGCGCAGGATGTTGTCGCGGTCGATCTCCTCGGGCGAAGCCAGCTCCACCCGGGCATAGACCGCCGTGCGCATGATCTGCTCATAGAGTTCCTCGCGGCGCTTTTCGCTGCGCTTCTTGCTGTCATCGACGTAGAGCAGCAGCGGTTCGGGCGGCATGACCACGCAGGCCGCCGCTACCGGGCCGCACAGCGGGCCGCGCCCGGCCTCGTCGATGCCCGCAAACGCGCGGCCGGATTGCCAAATTTCGCGATCGAGCGCGCTGATCTCCTCAAGGCGCGCCTGCCAGTCCTTTTTCATGGCTCACTCCCCCGCCTTGGGCGCCGTTTGAAGCGTGATGCGCCCCAGCTTGCCCCCGCGGAATTCATCCAGTATGACCGCCGCGCCGCGGTCCGTATCGCAGACGGCGCCCGGCAGCAGCCAGCCGCGCCCACGGCATGCCTCCTCCAGCAACGCGGCGCCGGTGAGCGTCGTGTCCTTGAGGCGAAAGCGCGCCGCCACGGCATCCGGCTTTTCCGCCATCAAGCGCTCCATCAGCCGGATCGCGAGCATCTGCTGGTCCATGATCTGATCGTGAATCGTGCCCACGAACGCCAAACACTGCGCGTCGCGCTGATCCTCCAGCTTGGGCCAGAGCAGGCCGGGCGTATCCAGCAGCTCCAGATACGGCGTGATGCGCACCCATTGGTTGCTGCGCGTCACGCCGGGCCGGTCGCCCGTCTTGGCGATGCTGGCCCCGTTGACCTTGTTGGTGAACGTCGATTTGCCCACGTTGGGCACACCCACAATCATCGCGCGGACGGTCTTTTTGACGCCGCGCTCCGCCATATGCGCCACCAGATCGGCCGCCGCCTTCTCAATGCGCGCGATGACGTCCTTGGCCCTGCCGCGCGTGCTGTCAAAGCTCATGGCGCTCAGCCCCTGCGATCGATAATACGCAAGCCACGCGCGGGTCTGCGCCTCATCCGCCAGGTCCGCCTTGTTGAGCACCAGCAGGCGGCGCTTTCCCCGGACCAGCGCATCCAGATCCGGATTGCGGCTGGCCTTCGGGATTCGCGCGTCGCACAGCTCCACGACCACATCGACGCGGCCGAGCTGCTCGGCAAGCTTCCTTTTGGCGCGGGCCATGTGGCCGGGGTACCAGTTGATCGCCTTGTCCTCGGCGCGCAGGATCATATCCTCTTGATGCATACTTCCTCCAAAGATGGTCAGCGGGCCTCCCAGCGCCCGAAACCTACAAAAACGGCAAAGGTCTGCCAAGCCCGTTGCGCCCTTGCAAAGACCGATGCCCGGATGAAAAACAAAAAGGCCGCCGGACAACCGGCGACCCCGAAAGCACAATTACTTTTCCTTAATCTTGGCGGCTTTGCCGGACAGATTACGAAGATAGTACAGCTTCGCACGACGGACTTTGCCGCGGCGCAGCACCGCAATCTTATCAAGACGCGGGGAATGCAGCGGGAAGGTGCGCTCCACACCGATGCCGTAGGAAACACGGCGCAGGGTGAACGTCTCACGGATGCTGCCATTGCGCTTGGCGATGCAGATGCCCTCAAAGGCCTGCAGGCGCTCGCGTTCGCCCTCGACAACCTTCACCATCACACGCAGGGTGTCGCCCACGTTGAACTTGGGAAGATCCTTCTTGAGCTGCTCGCTTTCGATCGCACGGATGATCTCGCTCATGTCGATTTCTCCTTTCATCATAGACGTTCATGTAAAGCGCGACTTCGCTCACAGCGGAACGCCCGTTTCATACGGCGACTATTATACCATTGCCGCGTATGGTTTTGCAAGAGAAATTTTTCGATTTTCGCGAGATTTTTCCCGGATTTCCCGCTAACGGGCGGCTTCCAGCGTCGCGCTGACCGAGCGCATCGCGGCTGCCCCCGTCATTTCGCCTTCAAGCACCGCCTTCAGCGCTTCGCAAAGCACGGTGCGCAGCAGCGCGCCCTGCGGATGCGCCCCCAGATCCGGAAGCCATACGGCCCCGTCCGTCCAGATCGCCCGTTCGCCCAGGATCATCTGCGCCTGCGGGTCTTCCCCAAGGAAGTCCACCGCATGCTTGGCCATGGCGTCGCGGTGCGCATCGCCGCTGGAAAATACGACGGCTCCGGTCACTTCAAACGAGCGCACCGGCATGCCCGTGGAAGAGGGATACGCCACGGTTTCAACCTCCAGCTCGCTGCGCACCGTCCTGGCCAGCTGCGCATCCTCCTGCGTCCAGTCGATGAACAGCGCCGTGTCCCCACTCAGGAAGTGTTCAAGCGCCTCCTCGCGGCTTCTGGCCCATCCGATCACGCCGCTCTCCATCATGTTTGCCAGCCAATCGACGCCCGCAACGGCAGAGCCGCTTTCCACCTGACAAATCTGCCCGTCCTCCGAGAGGAACGCCCCGCCGTAGTAGGCCTGTATGAGCGCGAGCAGGCCGCCGTTCGTTTCCGGATCAAGCGGCCAAATCTCCAGCGCATACCGGTCCTCCAGCGCAAACGCCTCCAGCACCTGCTGCATTTCCAGCGGATACCAGACCGGATGCGTGCGGACGTTGAGCAGTTCGTCCAAATTCTCCTTTTCCAGCATCCGGCGGTTGACGGCAACCATCCGGTGCTGCGCCACAAGCGGCGCCATAAACGGTTCGCCATCCAGCGAACAGACATCCAGCACCTGGCTCTGTATGCGCGCCCGGTCGGGGATATAGCCGCCCAATTTTACGAGCAGCCCCTCCTTCGCCCAGATCCGCGCCTCTTCCGGCGTGCAGATCGCAATCTCCGGCGCCTGATCCATGAGCACCAGCTCGCGCAAGCTCTGGCCCGACGTCTCTTCCTCAATCAGCGAAATCTCGTCGAGCTTGAGCTCCCGGGCCATCAGCCCGGTGAGCTGCATGGCCGTCTGCGGGCTCATGGCCTTTTTTGAGACAAAGACGGTCAGGTTTTCTTCCGCCAACGCCACGCCGGCCAGCAGCAGCCACGCCACAACCCATGCGCAAATTCCCCTTTTCACTCGCTCTCCCTCCTCATCCATGCTTCATATATATACCGGGCGAACGAAGGGCATACATCTTTTTTGCGCAGAAAGGCAAGACTTGACGCGCAACGTTCCCCTATGCATGATCCCGGCACACAGCGCCCGCGTCCCGCGATTGGCAAGAGGATTTGTGCAATAAAAAAGGAAGGCCAAAAGGTGCCTCCCGATAAGAAAACATCGTGGGGCAAGAGAGAAACGGTATAGCTTCGGCTATGCCGTTTTTCTCATTCTTGCCTTGATGAAGTTACTTTGGATACTTCAAGGGC
>CALVTV010000058.1 GCA_944363005.1 uncultured Clostridia bacterium
AAATGGCGCAGCCCGCCAAAGGAGGATACCCGGGCGCAACGTCCGCCACCGCACAGCCAGACCAGATAATCCAAATCATGACAGCACTTGGCCAGCAGCATGAATGTCGAATCCGCCTCATTGCGCCAATGCCCTCGCACGAAGCTGTGCGCCTGATGCCAATAGCCGACATTCTCTAGCGCTTGGATCAATACAACATCACCCACGTCGCCCGCCTCGATGGCCGCATGAATCGTTTCAAAGAACGGCGCATAGCGCAAAACATGGCAAACCACCACCATGCGGTCCGCCTGTTTTGCAGCCTCCTGCAACGCATGCAAGTCCTCAAGACGCGTAGCAATCGGTTTCTCCAGCAAAATATGATAGCCGCGAGCCAACCCGGCCAACGCATAGCGAACATGACTCTGATCCTGCGTGCAAATAAACAGCACGTCCGCCAGCTTTTCTTCGGCCAACAGGGCCTCTGCGGATTCAAAGCAGCACGCCTGCGTCCCCCCATGACGTTCCATGCATAGTTTCCTGCGGCTTTCGTCCGGGTCGGCCACCGCAACAATGCGCATTTTCTCAGGCACAAGATCGGCAACCGGCGCATAGGCATCCAGTCCGCGATTGCCCAGTCCACAAATGGCTACACGAATCGGGTAATCCAACATGTTTATTCCTCCAAATTGTACGGCGTTCTGATCGTCCCGAAATATTATCTTCGTTTTACTCTGCCATGTCAAGGCGAAACGGTCATTCGAATTGAATTTCCGAACGAATATAGAATTGAATACTAGATCTTGGCACCTCAACATTGACATTTAACGAAAAAACATCTATAATGTAGCAAATAGCTGCTGTCTGCAAACAGATTGACAGCACTGATGTTTCCGGTGCCAACACCGCATGAATCATTTCCGATCAATTTGGAGGAATCGCCATGAATATACTGGTTGACAGCTGTTGCGACCTGTCTGATGCCCTGCGCGCTAAAACACAGGCGGCCATTGCCCCCCTGACCATCACCATCGACGGGGAAGATTTTGTGGACGATGGAAGCATTGATATCCCCCCGTATCTGGCTAAAATGAGCAACTCCAAGGTTCCTCCGCGCTCAGCATGTCCCTCCCCGGATCTCTACGCCAATCAAATTGAGCAGGCACAAGACTCCTGCTTCGTGGTCACGCTTTCAAGCAAGCTTTCCGGTTCGCACAACGCCGCGATGCTCGGGGCGCAAATGGCGCTGGAGACCTGTCCTCAGAAGCAGGTTCACGTGTTCGACAGCAAGAGCGCTAGCGCAGGAGAAACCTACCTGGCCCTGATGCTGCGGGACTTGATCGACGCTGGCCACTCCTTCGAAGAGATCATCGATGCCGTAGAACAAAAAATCCGTTCGCTGCATACCGTCTTTGTGCTCGACACGCTGGATAATCTGGTCAAAAACGGCCGGGTAAGCAAAGCGGTTGCGCTCATCGCCAACGTGTTGTCCATCCGCCTGCTGCTCAGCGACGATGGCAACGGAGCCATCAAAATGCTCGGAAAGGCGCGCGGGATCAAGGGCGCCCTTGCCCAAATGGTGGAAACCTGCCGCAAGCATACGGAAGGACTGGCGGCCGGCTCCCAGCGTCTCGTTCTTTGTTACTGCAACTGCCGTGAGCGTGCCGAAAACGTGGTCTCCATGATCCGCGAAAAATGCCCGGCCATCGGCGAAATCGTCATGACGCCCACGTACGGCCTCTCCTCCATGTACGCCGGAGATGGCGGAATTGTCATCGCGTACTGATCGTCTTGCTGACCATCGGGGTATCCCCGGTGGTTTTTTGTATCTTCCCGCTTGAAAGATCCAATTTGACATCGGCCACGGCCGCACAGCTATGCAACCCCGGCGCGTTTCCCCCTTTCATTTGACGCGATGCAGGCCGTATCCAGCTTCAGATTGCAGGCTACAACAAAAAGACACGGGAGGCTCCCCGCGTCTTTGGGTATGCAAATTTCCTCGCCAAGCGTCGTTCTCATGCAAAGCGCAACGCCTGCTAGCCGGTTTGATTTACCGCTTGATGTCGTAATTCATATCCATGATGTTGCGAATGCTGCTCACATCATCGGTGATGTTGGCATCTCCGTGAATGGTGTGCTTGATCACGCTCGATGCCACGGCGAAGTTCAGCATGTCCATCGGCTTATAATCATTCATCATCGCATAGATCAGGCCGCTGGCAAACGCATCGCCGCCACCTACGCGATCCAGAATGTTGAATGTATACAGCCTGCTTTCAAAGGTGTGCCCCTCGTACCACATATACGCCTTGAGGCTATTCTCGCTGCCGGAATGCACGTAGCGCACGTGGCGGGCAATGCATTGGAGATTGGGATACCGTGCAACAAACGCCTGGAAAATCTCGTCCTGTTGCTCATACGTCGGTTGCATGGGAACGCCGTCCTTGTAATCGCCCTTGCTGTGGTCGTTCTCATCCCGCCAGAGATGATACGGCTCAATGCCAAGCAGGATATTCACATACGGCAGGCACTCCGTGCAGAAGTCACGCGCCTGTTCCCATGTCCAGAGTTTGCTGCGGAAATTGCCGTCAAAGCTGACAGTCAACCCTTTCTCCTTGGCCACCTTGAGCATGTTCATCACCAGCTCGCGGCAGTTGGGCGCCAGCGCCGGCGTAATTCCGCTCAAATGCAGCCAGTCAAAGCCTTCCAGCAACGCATTGAGATCACATTTCGAAAAATCATACTCGGTGAGTGCGCTGTGCTTGCGGTCATAGATCACCTTGCTCGGCCGAATGCCGTAACCCGTTTCAAGGTAATACGTTCCCAGGCGGTGAGAAGGGGTTTCCTCCGGCGTGGAGAGGATCATGGGCGTGCAGTGAACATCGTTGGAACGCAGCATGCGCACAGCGCTCTTGCCCAAACTGTTGTTGGGCACGACGGAGAAAAACGTGCTGTCCACACCCAAATTGGCCAACGCCAGGGCGATATTGGCCTCGCTTCCGCCATAGCTCGCCTCGAAGTTGGAGGCCATGCGGATCTTTTCGTAGTTCGGGGGCGTCAGGCGAAGCATGATCTCGCCCATTGTGATGAACTTCTTCGAATTTTCATTGTACTTGAGCAGCGGATTTGAATGGATCATCTCAGGTACCCTTCCTTCCATAGGCAATGTTCAGGCAAGAATGCGCGCTCCTCCTGCCCCGATATGTTCTATTGAGAGTATACCATAAATACAACCGTTTCACAATCCGCCGCGGCGAAAATGCTCCGCACATCCGGCCAAATCCGCAGCGAAAGCGCCGCACTCACATCATGCTCGAAGGGTTCACCTGGCACACACACAGGCCGTGATCCATGGGAGCCTGGGCGATCTCGCTCATTTTTCCAACAGCCTCCCGACAGATGGGTTGATCGACAATCTTGAGCGTCACCTGCCAGCGGCTCTTTGCCCGGATTCGCTTCACCGGACACGCCATGACGCGCAGCGCGATCACATACTTGCGAAGATACGCGCGCCGCTCAAAGAAGGCCTCCATCTGCCGGTACCCCGCTTCCGCTGCGCGTTGCGCCTCTTTCTCTTGCTCCGCCTCGTACAAAAGGCGGGCAATCAGCGTATACGGAGGGTACAGCGCCCGGCGCCGCCTGTGCATTTCCTCCTCATAGAAGGCGCGATAGTCCTGCCTGCTTGCGGCAACAATGGCGTAGTTGTCCGGGTCATATGTCTGCAAAAACACCTCGCCCGGCGCTGTAGAACGCCCGGCGCGCCCGGCGACCTGCGTCAGCAGCTGAAACGTGCGCTCCGCCGAGCGGTAATCCGGAAGCTTGAGCATCGCGTCGGCAGCGACAATGCCGACCATGGTCACGTTCGGGAAATCGAGACCCTTGGCGATCATCTGTGTGCCGATCAATACCCGCGCCTCGCCCGCGCGAAAACGTGCCAGCATATTCGCGTGGGCATCTTTTCCCCGGGTCGTATCGTTGTCCATGCGCAGCAACGGCACATCCGGGAAAAACTTTCTGACTTCCTCCTCTACCCGCTGTGTTCCGACACCAAAATACTTGATGTACGGACTGCCGCACTCAGGACATACGCGCGGAACGGGCCTTTCCTCCCCGCAGTAGTGGCAGCGAAGCACCTCCTCATGGCTGTGATACGTCATGGAGATGTCGCACTGCGTACAGGTGACCACATATCCACAGTTTCGGCAGGAGACAAACGTCGAGTATCCGCGCCGGTTGACAAACAAAATAGCCTGATGGCCCTCTTGCAAGCAGCGATGCAGTCCTGTGAGCAGCGCACCCGAAAAAACCGACCGGTTTCCGGCCTTCAGTTCCTCGCGCATGTCCACAACATGCACCTGCGGCATCGGCCGGTTGCCGACGCGACGCGGCATCTCCAAAAGCTTCAGGTCCCCGCGTCCGGCCATGGCAAAGGAGCGCATACTGGGCGTTGCGCTGGCCAACAGCAAAACCGCGCCTTCCGACTCGCAACGCCAGGCCGCCACCTCACGGGCATCGTAGCGCGGAACACTGTCCGAAAGGTACGTCTGCTCGTGCTCTTCGTCGATGATGATCAGGCCCACATGCTCAAGCGGCGCGAAGATCGCGGAGCGCGCCCCGATCACCACCCGCACATCGCCCCGGCGGATTCGTCTCCACTCGTCATAGCGCTCCCCCGGGGAAAGCCTGGAATGCAGCACGGCCGCATCTTCCCCGAATCTGGAGCGGAACCACATGACCATCTGCGGCGTGAGCGCAATCTCGGGCACCAGAACGATCGCGGTTCGCCCCAGTTGCGCGCAGCGGCGCACGGCGCGAATGAACACCTCCGTCTTTCCGCTGCCCGTAACGCCATAGAGCAAAAAGGCGCCCTTCCCCGCCTCCACAGCCGGCAAGAGCGTGGCCAGCACGTCCTCCTGTTGCCGGGTGAGTTGCGGGTCCTGCTGCGCCAGGCGCTCCATGGCGCCATACGGCTTGCGCAGGGTTTCCCGCTCCAGAAGCTGCACAAACCCCATTTTGCACAGGGCTTGCAGCGGCTGCCTGCATTCGCCCAATTTCGCCCGAAGCTCATCCACGGCGATCTCTCCGGACTCGCTTGCAAACAAGGCCTCCAGCACTTGGGCGCGCTTGGGCGCCCGTGCCTGCGCCGCGAGAAGCTGTTGGCTGATTCCCCTGTCCGCCAGCAGAACGGCGTATTCCCTCTTTTTATCGTGAATGCGTTCTCCCCGCATCTGCGCGGGAAACATCAGGCGCAATGCCTGCGCCAGTGTGCAAAAGGCGTTTTGCCGGATCTTGACGGCCAATGTGAGCAATTGCGGCAGCACAGCGGGATAGTCCTCCAGCGTGTCCGCCACATCGCGCACGCGCTCCGGCGGCAAATCGCACGCCTCTGCCATTTCGACCACGACGCCTTCCACCCGCTTCATGCGGCCAAACGGCACATGCACCCGCATGCCGGGGCACAGCGTCATGCCCTCCGGCACGCGATAGGTGAACACGCGGTCCACGTCCTCATGCGCGATGTCCACAATCACCTGACAAAAAGCCATGCGCACTTGTCCTCCCGCACTTTATCTTCATTCCTTCCGTTTCCAAAAACAGCGTGCATTACGTCGTTTTAAGCCGGCGCATGGCCCACTGCCTGGCCGCCTTGACCGCCGTTGGCATGGGCAAAGCCGCCAATTCCTCGCGCGTAACCCACATGCCGTTTTCAACCGGTGCGCACGCCGTCGCCAGCAGCAAGTGAATCTCCATCTCCCAGATGATGTGGGTGAATACGTGCCTTGCACTTCCCAGATGCTCGTCATACGCCGTCTGAACGCCTGCCTGCGCCATGTGCGCGCAAAGCGCCGCGGGATCATCCTGTTCGAGCACATCCGGAAACACGTAAAGCCCGCCCAGCAGCTTCTCCTCCCGGCGAACGACCAGCACACGCGCATCGCACAGGCAAAGCAACACCGCGCGCTTTTCAATCCTCTGCGCTTTTTTCTTCGGCTTGACCGGCAGATCCTGCGCAATTCCAAGCGCATGGCCGCGACAGCTGTCCAAAACCGGACAGAGCAGGCACTTGGGGCTCTTGGGCGTGCAAAGCGTCGCCCCCATTTCCATCATGGCGTTGGCAAAAGCACCGGGCCTGTCCGTCGGGACAAGCTGCTGGGCGCGCTCCTCAATCCGCTTGCGCACGGCGGGCGTCCCCACGATATCCGTAATCGCGTCATACCGGCAGAGCACGCGCTCCACATTTCCATCCACCGCAGCGGCCGGAATCCCAAATGCAATAGAAGCAATGGCGCCCGCCGTATACCGGCCGATGCCCGGCAAAGCCAACAGGCTGTCCAGATCGGCCGGAAGTTGGCCGCCGTAATCGCGAACCAGCATGCGCGCGGCCTTTTGCAAGGAACGCGCGCGCGTATAATAACCCAGTCCCTCCCAGCTCTTGAGCAGTTCCTCTTCCGGTGCGTTCGCCAGCGCCTCCACCGTACCAAAGCGTTTTAAAAAGCGCTCATAATAGGAAACCACCGTTTCCGCCCGCGTCTGTTGCAGCATGATTTCGGAAATCCAAATCCGGTAAGGGTCCTTGGTATGCCGCCATGGAAGGTCTCGATGCCCGCTATCGTACCAGTCGAGCACTGACCGCGTAAAGTTTTCCGTATTCATATCGTCCTCCAAGGACAGTATTGTACCACAAAACAGCCTCTTCGGCCATCACATTCCACGGAATAAAAGAAATTTTAAGAAAATTCGAGTTTCATCATGTTTTTAAGTCATATTTTTAAAAAAATATGGAAAACATGGATTTATGGAAAGATTTCCTCAAATTTCCATCTTGCCACTTTGCGACAACTCGCGTATAGTATATCTTGATTTAGCACTCAACCAAATCGAGTGCTAACAACATTGCTGATCAACCCGAAGGAGGTCTCTATCATGAATCTCAAGCCCCTTTTTGACCGCGTCGTCCTCAAGGATGCGGAAATGGAAGAAACCACCAAAGGCGGACTGATCCTCACGTCCAACGCGAAGGAAAAGCCGCAGTATGCCAATATCGTCGCGGTCGGCCCCGGCGGCATGGTCGATGGCAAGGAAGTCATTATGCAGGTGAAGGAAGGCCAGAAGGTCGTCTATTCCAAGTACGCCGGCACGGAGATCAAGATCGACGGCGAAGAATACAAGATCGTCCGTCAGAGCGACATTCTGGCTGTGATCGAGTAATCCTTCCTTTGCGGGAACGAAATCTGAATTTGAACTGAAAAGTTGGGAGGAATTTACCATGGCGAAGCAAATTATTTTCGGCGAGGAAGCCCGCCGTTCTCTGGAGCGCGGCATCAACGCGCTGGCTGATACCGTCAAGATCACCCTGGGCCCGAAAGGCCGCAACGTGGTGCTCGACAAGAAGTTCGGCGCGCCGCTGATCACCAACGACGGCGTGACGATCGCCAAGGAAATCGAGCTGGAAGATGCCTTTGAAAACATGGGCGCGCAGCTGGTGAAGGAAGTCGCCACCAAGACCAACGATGTCGCTGGCGACGGCACGACCACCGCTACCCTGCTGGCCCAGGCCATCATCCGTGAGGGCCTCAAGAACCTGGCTGCGGGCGCCAACCCGATGGTTCTGCGCAGCGGTATCGAAGCCGCGACGGCAGCCGCCGTTGAAGGCCTCAAGGAGATGAGCGTCGCCGTGGCCGATAATCAGGCCATCGAGAACGTCGCCTCCAACTCCGCCGCGGATGCGACCATTGGCAAGCTCGTCGCCGAGGCGATGGAGAAGGTCGGCAAGGACGGCGTCATCACCGTCGAAGAGAGCAAGACCATGCAGACCAACCTTTCCCTGGTGGAAGGCATGCAGTTTGACCGCGGCTATGTTTCCGCCTACATGGCGACCGACATGGACAAGATGGAGGCCGTGCTCGACAACCCGTACATCCTGATCACCGACAAGAAGATCAGCAATATTCAGGAGATTCTGCCGCTGCTGGAGCAGGTTGTGCAGTCCGGCCGCAAGATGCTCATCATCGCGGAGGACATCGAGGGCGAAGCCATGGCAACGCTGGTTGTCAACAAGCTGCGCGGCACGTTCACCTGCGTGGCCGTCAAGGCGCCGGGCTTCGGCGACCGCCGCAAGGCCATGCTTCAGGATATCGCCATTTTGACCGGCGGCCAGGTGATCTCCGAAGAGCTGGGCTATGAGCTCAAGACGGCGACGGTGGATATGCTGGGCACGGCCCGTCAGGTCAAGGTGGACAAGGACAACACCGTGATCGTCGAGGGCGCCGGCAACCCGCAGGACATCGCTGCCCGCGTGGCCTCCATCCGCACCCAGATTGCCTCCACCACTTCCGATTACGACCGCGAGAAGCTGCAGGAGCGTCTGGCCAAGCTGGCCGGCGGTGTGGCCGTCATTCAGGTCGGCGCTGCTACGGAAGTTGAAATGAAGGAGCGCAAGCTGCGCATCGAGGACGCGCTGGCCGCGACCCGCGCCGCTGTGGAAGAGGGCATCGTCCCGGGCGGCGGAACCGCGCTGCTCTCCGTGCTGCCCAACGTGCAGGCCATTCTCTCCAAGTATACCGGCGATGCCAAGACCGGTGTGCAGATCGTTCTGCGCGCTCTTGAAGAGCCGGTTCGCCAGATCGCCGCGAATGCGGGCGTGGAAGGCTCCGTCGTCGTTGAGAAGATCAAGCGTACCAAGAAGCCGGGCTTCGGCTACGATGCGCTGAACGACCGTTACGTCGATATGACGGAGGCCGGCATCATCGATCCGACCACGGTCACCCGCAGCGCGCTGCAGAATGCAGCTTCCGTTGCCGCGACCGTGCTGACCACGGAGTCCCTCGTCGCCGACCTGCCGCAGAAGAACCCCGTTCCCGCCGCTCCCGCTGGCGGAGATATGGGCGGCATGTACTAATTCCCCCATACGTGAAAGCCCGAATCGGTTTCGAATGCGTGTGCATTCAGCCCGGTTCGGGCTTTTTTTCATGCAACTCGAATGATACGCGTTGTCCACGCCGCCTTTCGAAAAAGGCAATCGTGACAGCAATTTGGCATACAGGTGACGAATTGTGGGAATACCTGCCAAGCCGCTTGCGCCAGGGCGGTAAATCCGATACAATAGCATTGTTTGAGCAAGAGTAATCGCAAATTTTAAAAATTTTTTAAAAATGTGAAACGTTTTGCTGTGCGGTGCGTCTATACATAGTAGAGTGAATTCCAAGACTTTCCCGGAAGAAAGGAGGAGACTTATGCGCAAAAAAATGGGACTTGTTGCCGTTTTTGTGCTGCTTGTGCTCTTCCCCGCTTTCTCTCTTGCCAGTACGCGCGCGCTGCTGATTGCCTGTTCCAATTTCGTCTCTCAGCCGGATTTAGGGAATGCGGTCTCCGGCAACCTGCAAATGCTGGGTTCTGTCTGGCTTGGGGCGCAACCCCGGCTTGCAGGCCTTTCCATCGAGGACGGAACCATCGGCACACAGGAGGCCCTTGACGCGGCCATTCACGACGCCTTTGACGCGGCAACCGAAGAGGATTTATCCATTCTTTACCTGTGTACCCACGGTATCCTCCCTTCCAGTGACGACCAATCCGTCTATCTCCTCCTGGGCGATGGTCAAACGGAGAGCATGCTCACCGGTTCCCAACTCTACGAGATGATTGCCGGCATACAGGGCGAGAAGCTTCTCATTCTGGATGCCTGTTTTTCCGGCGCTCTCATCGGCCGCGGTTCTCCGTTCGCGCAAAACGTGGAAGACTGCGTCAAGCCCTTTTTGGCGGACCCGAGCGTTCACGTGCTCACCTCCGCCAATGGATTTGAGTCAAGCTGGTATTTTGACAGCGAAGGCCTTTCTACAGGCGCCATATCCTATTTTGCTTCGGCGCTGACCAGCGGGCTCGGCCTGTACGGTACGCTCGAGGCAGATCTCAACGGGGACGATCAAGTTTCCCTCTCGGAGCTGCACCACTATCTGAACGTGGCCGTTCCCTCCTCTTCAAGCCAGCTGCTCTCCGCCTCGGCCGATACGCTCATGGTACCATCGGCTCAGGGCGCGATGCTCTCCCGTCCGCTGACCGGTTTTTCCTATGGCGATCTGTTGCTCCTGTCCGACGAACCGACGCTCGACTTCTCCTTCACAGTCACCCAGGAAACCAGCGTCCAATACCGGCTTGTCGATTACGACGCGGGGCGTTGGAACTGGGAAAATGCGCAGGTATTCCTCGATGAAGAAAGCCTCCTCACCCCCGGCCGAAAGACGCGCACGCTGACGCTGAGCGACATCGCACCTCATGACAGCGGCTATCTCATGTTGCAGGTCTTTGCCCTCCAGGGCGAGGAACTCATCCTCTGTTCCGAGCGGCTGATTGCCGTTCAGCCCGCCCAGAGCGATGCGCGCATGGACGTGAAGTGCCCGCCGGTCTATACCCCCGGTACCACTGAACTCCCCATCAGCGTGCATCTGAACGTGCCGGCAGAGGTGACGGTTTCCGTGTTCAACAGCGACGGCGAACTCATTCGCCGGTTATGCACCAGCCAACTCACACGCCCAACGCCCGACCAAGTCTTTACGATCACCTGGGATGGACGAGACAGCGTGGGAAATACACTGGCTGATGGCCTATACAACATCGCGGCAGAAGCGCGCATTGGAATGTCCCGGCAAAAATCTTCTGTCAGCGTTCAGATCACAGGTTCTCCCCACCCCGCTTTCTAAATCATCCGTCCCTGCGAAAGGGCAGAATCCTGCAAGACGCCATGCC
>CALVTV010000059.1 GCA_944363005.1 uncultured Clostridia bacterium
ATGCCTTGCTGCAGAAGACCTTTGTGGAAGATCATCTGACCAAGAAACAGCGGCGCAATACGGGTCAGCTGGATCAATATTATGCCGAAAACACGCACTCCGCCATCATCGACCGCGAGACCTTTGAACGCGCGCAGGCGATCCTTGCCCAGCGCCGGGAGATGATCAACATACGCAAGCCCACGACTGTTCGCTATCCTCTGACAGGCAAGGTCGTGTGCGGGAACTGCGGCGCGCATTACAACCGCAGGACGCGCTCCACGGGGCGCAATTCCATTCCGCGCTACACCTGGCAGTGCGTGACCTACTCAAGCAAGGGGAAACGCTGCTGCCCCGCAAGCCAGATCCCGGAGGAGACGCTCATCGCCCTGACCTGCCAGGTGCTGGACGTGGAGGAACTCACGGAAGAAGCTGTGGAAGCGCTATCTGAGATTCGCGTGACGGGCAAGGGCTGCCTGCTCTTTAGGCTCCAGGACGGGCGCACGGAGGAACGGCAGTGGGCATGGACATCCCGGGCCGATTCCTGGACGAGCGAGATGCGCCGGAAAGCCAGCGAACAGATGAAACGGAGGTGGCGGCATGAGTGAAGCGGTAGCGGGCGGCGCGAGAGTGCGCATGATCCCCGCGACGGTGCGGCGCTATGCCGCCACGCGACCGCTGACGGAACGATTGCGGGTTGCGGCTTATGCCCGGGTCAGCACCGACGACGAGGAGCAGCTCACCTCCTATGAAGCGCAGGTGGACTATTACACCAGGAAGATCCGCGAAAACCCGGACTGGACGTTTGTCGAGGTGTACGCAGACGAGGGAATCTCGGGAACCAATACGAAAAAGCGTAAGAACTTTAACCGCATGATCGACGACGCCATGGCCGGAAAGATCGACCGGATCATTACCAAATCGGTCAGCCGCTTCGCACGCAACACCGTGGATACCCTGACGGCGGTACGCAAGCTCAAGGAGAAGGGCGTGGGCGTGACCTTCGAGAAGGAGAACATCGACACGCTGGACAGCAAGGGCGAGCTGCTCATCACCATCATGTCGTCGCTGGCCCAGGAGGAGAGCCGCTCCATCTCGGAAAACGTGACCTGGGGCTGGCGCAAGCGCATCGCGGACGGCAAGGTGTCCCTGGCCTATTCCAACTTCCTCGGCTACGAGAAAGGCCCGGACGGTAAAATGCAAATCGTGGAGGAAGAGGCCAAGATTGTGCGGGAGATCTACGCCATGTTTCTGGACGGAAAGACGCCTTCCGGCATAGCTTCCGCTCTGACAAAGCGCGGCGTCTCCACGCCTGCGGGGAAGACCAAGTGGCAGGCCAGCACGGTCAAGTCCATCCTGAGCAACGAGAAGTACAAGGGAGACGCGCTGCTGCAAAAGACCTTCACGGTGGATTTCCTGACAAAGAAGGCCAAGGTGAACGAAGGCGAAGCGCCCCAATATTACGTTGAAGGCAGTCATCCGGCCATCGTCAGTGGGGAGGTATTTGAGCTTGCGCAGGTTGAACTGGCAAGGCGCAGGCAGCGGGGCGGACACACCAGCGCGGTCACGCCCTTTTCCGGGAGACTTGTCTGCGGCGAGTGCGGCGCGTACTTCGGCAGCAAGGTCTGGCACAGCACGGACGCCTACCGAAGCGTCGTCTATCGCTGCAACCGGAAGTATGACAAGAAGGGCGCGCCCTGCCCATCGCCCCATGTGCGGGAGGAAGAGATCAAGGTTGCCTTTGAAAAGGCATTGGGGATGATGCTGGAGTGTCGAAGTGAGATTTTCTCCGCTTGAAGGCGCGGCCCCGGGCTTAGGAGGCTCGTGGTCTATCCAACTGAACTACGGATGCATGTGGCAAAAACCTCATGTTTTCAAGGACTTCCAGAGGTTTCAGACCATTGACTTGATTTTGTCAACAGTCTGAGGGTATTCACGCTGAATCCCCTTTGAATACCCAAACCCTTAAATCGTTGCTTGTATCATTTTAAGCGCAGACACACTAGCCTCCGACATTTCCAATGTCGGAGGCTTTTTTGTGGAAACGCGCGAGGCAGGGACAGCCGCCGCGTTGACAGATTCGGTTCTCTCAGCTATCATGATGCAAAAGGGAAGGCGGGCAGAATGGTCTTCCTGGTTCCGATGAGCACAGGCGCCGTTTTGTCCGTCCGCTAAGGTTTCTTTCATGCAGACAAAACAGCGCCTCTGGTTTGGTCAGGTGGCGCGTTTTGCGTGCAGGCGCTGTTTTAACGAAGGCTTATACCAAAGGAGGATTTTATGACGCTGGAAGAATTGCTGCCGCAGCTTCGATTTCTTGACGGCGTCGAGAACGCCGTTCTGTGGAAGCTTCGCAAAGACCCAAGCCTGGTGGAAAGCATCGCGGAAACGGCTTATCAAACGGAGGATTTCGCCTTATGCAGACGCAAGCCGTTGACGCGCCTGGCGGTTGTCACCCATCTTTTGCTGCGCAAGTACGAGGACTACAAAGCCAGGGGAATTCCCGACGATGTGATTTTCGACACCTTTCGAGATGTCTCTTTGCGGGCGAACCTGTATTTCAAAACCAACGGCAAAGCCGGGCTTTCAAAGCAGGATGTGATATGGCTTCGCCATATCATGAACGTTTCGCTCTTTCAGATCGGCGCCTTGCAGTTTCAGCCTTTTAAAATGGTTTACCTGGATGAGCAGACCCTGGGCGAGCCGTACATGACG
>CALVTV010000060.1 GCA_944363005.1 uncultured Clostridia bacterium
GGTTCGGCCTGGCGGAAGCGGTAAATGCTCTGCTTGACGTCGCCCACGCAGAACCAGCCGTCCTCCCGGGCGAAGCTGCCCAAAATCGCCTCCTGAATCGCGCTGGAATCCTGATACTCATCGACGAACACATAGCGGTACTGCGCGGCGAGCGCCCGGCAGACCGACGCATCCCGCAGCGCGCGCAGCGCCTGATGCTCCAGATCGGAAAAGTCCATGACCCCGCGTTGCCGCTTGGCCGCGCCATAGAGCGCGTCATACGTGCGCACGAGCGTTGCCAGCCCGCGCAGCGGCGCCTGCGTCATGCGCAGATCCGCCGCCGCGTCCTCAAGCGAGAGCGAGAACTGCGCGGCAAGCGATTTGAGCGCCTTTTTGAGCGCCTCGCGGCGGTCCTTGACCGCCTCCGCCTTCTCCTCGTCGAACACGTCGCCCTTCTTCTTGCGGCCCAGCGCGGCAAACGCCACCTGCGAAAGCGCCGCTTGCAGCGCGGTATACCCCTGCGCATCCATCAGGTCCTCGACAAGGGCGACGTCCTGCTGCGCCGCCGCGGCGTAATGCGCGGGCCCGCCCTCGCCCTGACACAGCGCCAGCGTGCCCACCGCCTGCGCGCGCAGGGCGGCGAGCTGCTCGCGGGCATCGCGCAGCATCAGCGCGACGGCCTCGCTTTCCTCCAGATTCCCGGCCCCGCAGGCCTCCATCGAGCGCTCCAGCCACTCAAAGGGATCGGGGCGCGTCATCATGAAGCGATGGATGCCGGCGGCCATCTCGCACAGCTCCTCCTGTTCATAGCAGGCGTCCGCCGCCATGAAGTCCTCGCCGCCCGCCTCGTAGCAGGCATAGAGCGCATCCTCCATCGCCTGGCGCGCCAGCACGCCGCACTCCTGCTCGTCCGCGATGCGGAACGCCGGATCGATGCCCAGCGCGTGAAAGTGCTCGCGCAGCAGGTTGCCGCAGAAGCGATGCAGCGTCGAAATGCTGGCCCGGGAGAGCGCCGTCACCTGTTCGGCCAGCGCTGGGTTCTCGCGGGCCTGCGCGCGCAGGGCTTCCCCGATGCGCAGCCGCATTTCGCCCGCGGCGGCGTTGGTGAACGTGACCACGAGCATGCGCTCCACCGGGCAGCCCTCGCGCACAAGCTGCACAATGCGTTCCACGAGCACGGCCGTCTTGCCCGAGCCCGCCGCCGCGCAGACGATCAGACTGTGGCCCCGGTCGGTGATGGCGAGCTGCTGTTCCTGTGTCCAGTTGGGCATGGTTGTTCCTCCTTGGCGTGCGCTTGATACGCATAGCATAGCACACCGCCGCGCCTTTTGCAAAGGGGCGCTGTTTGTATACAAAACCCTCTTGACAGCCTCTGGAAGTTGTGATAAATTGTTGTCAATATCAAATGGAGGAGGATTTTTCCCCATGATTCAGTCCCGTCGTGATTTTCTGAAGAACGCCGGCAAAATTGCGGTTGCCGCTTCCGTCGCTTCTGTTCTGCCGATGGCTTCCGTCGCCGAGAAGGCCGAGCACCCCTTTACCTGGACGCATCTTGACCCGGACGCCACCGCGGACCGCGCCTACGCTTCCTTCAGCGCGCTGGGCGGCTGCTGCGTGGCCGTGGTTGACGCGATCATCGGCCAGCTGGCGGACACCGTCGGCGCGCCGTTTGACGGCATCCCTGTGAAAATGTTCACCAACGGCGGCGCCGGCTACGGCCAGAGTTCGCTGTGCGGCTGTGTGGGCGGCGCTGCGGCCTGCATCGGCGTGGTGTGCGCGCCCTCCGATTCGAGCGCAATCCTCAAGGAGCTTTGCGCCTGGTACAAGGAGACGAACCTGCCGATCTACGACAAGCAGGAAAAGGCGCTGGCGCAGGTCGTGCCCGGCTCCGTGAACTGCGCGGACTCCCTGGGCAAGTTCTTCCAGGCGACCGGCATCACCACCCTGAGCGATCCGGGCCGCGTGGTGCGCTGCTCCTGCCTGGCGGCGGACGTCGCCAAGAAGACCGTCGAGCTGCTCAACGCGCACTACGGCGTCTAATTGTTTCCCCCTGCGTCCTCGAAAGAGGGCGCTTTTTTTGATGGCTTTGCCAAACCCGACGCACCCGAAAACGTCATGCAAAAAGCGGGCGGGAATCGCTTCCCGTCCGCTTTTCATGCATCAGTCTTCCAGCTTGTCGAAGGTATAGGTCTCTCCGTAGGTTTCCACGTAGACCACGCGCATGACCTGCTCGGTCATCGGCTTGTCGTTGCTGCCCACGGGCGTGGAGGCGATCAGATCAACCGTCTCAATGCCGCCGAGCACCAGGCCGAAGCCCGCGTAGTCGCCGTCCAGATAGTCATTGTCGGCATGCATGATGAAGAACTGGCTGCCCGCAGAGTCCATCGCGGAGGAGCGCGCCATGGAGAGCACGCCGCGCGTATGGCTCAGGTTGTTCTCTACGCCGTTGTTGGTGAACTCGCCGCGGATGGCGTAGCCCGGGCCGCCGGTGCCGTCGCCGTTGGGGTCGCCGCCCTGAATGACGAAGCCCGGCACCACGCGATGGAACGTCAGGCCGTCATAGAAGCCCTCGCTCGCCAGCGTGATGAAGTTGCCGACCGTCTGCGGCGCAATGTCCGGATACAGCTCGCCGTAGATCAGGGAGCCGTCGTTCATGGCGATGGTGAAGGTCGGGTTCTTGCCCTCAACCGTCACCGGCGTCATCAGCGCGGTGTTGTCCGTGGCCAGAGCGGCTTCCTCTTCCATGGCGACCATCGCCTTCTCGTTGACATAGCCCTTGACGTCCGTGCCGATCACCCCGACGAACGCATACTCTTCGCCGTCGATGCCGATATGGCCCAGCACGTCCAGCGACGCGCCCGCGGCCAGCTTGGCCACAGCATCGCCGGAGGGCATGTCGGTCAGATCCGTCTCCGCTTCCACCGTCGCGTAGGCGATGGTCGCTTCGACCTTCTCCGCCACGAAGATGTGGTAGAGCGGGCTCATGTCCTTCATCTCAATGCCCGCCTGATCGAGCATATCGTTGACGTAGGCGGAGTACACCTCGTTCTTCTTGTTTTCCAGGGCCTCGGCGGTCTCGGCCTCCTGACGCGGCTCGAATTCGACCGCACCCGCCGTCAGATCCTCGACATACTTGAAGATGAAGTAGCCGAATTCCGTGGTCACCACATCGGAAACGTCGCCGACCTGCTCAAGCGCCATCGCGCCCGCGAGGAACTCGTCTCCGTACAGCGTGCAGCCGTCGGCCACGACGTAGCCCATCTCCAGCTGCTCAGGCGTGGAAGTGTCCTCGTTGTAGGCGTTCATCGCCTCGGTGAAGTCCTGGCCCGCGCGGATGCTCGCCAGCACCGCCTCGGCCTTCGCCAGGCCCGTCAGGCTGTTGATGTCCTGCGCTTCGCCGTCAGTCGCTTCGCCCTCGGTCGCCTCAACCGCCTCAGCCTCGGTCGCTTCGCCCTCGGTCGCCTCCGCAGGCGTGGCCTCGGACGGGGTCGCTTCCTCCGCTTCCGGCGCGATGAAGAGGGTTTGCACGCGGCGCACGTTCTCCGGCGTGTAGAGGATGTCCTCGCCGTTGAGGTACGACTGAATGAACGTATCGATGTCCGCATAGCTCGTCTTGGCCGCTTCAACCTTCGCGTCGAAGGCCGCGCGCACTTCCTCGTCGGTCACGGTCGTGTCGGCCGTGGCGAGGTTGTAGATGAACTCGAGCACATCGGAGAGCTTGCCCGCCTCGTAGAGGTAATCCAGGCTGTAGCCGCTGGCGGCAATCTCCTCTTCCACGATCTTGCTCAGCTCTTCGCCCTCGTAGCCGTAATAGCTCAGGTAGCTCTCGTAGTATTCGCGCATGCTGTCCATCGCGGCCTCTGCCTTGGCCATGATTTCCGCGTCGCGCTCCTCGGTGAGCTCGTAGCCCTTGTCCTGCGCATAGCGCAGCGCCACGCGCTCGCTGATCTCGTTGTAAACGGTCTCCTGCGCGACGGAGAGCTGCAACTCGGTGTCGTACTCATCGACCGTGTAGCCGTACATCGTGTAGTAGCCGACGTACATATCGAGCATCTGGTCGAACTCGTCGCGCACTTCGCTCATGAGCACGGAGATTTCGCCGTCGTAGGCCGTGGCCAGCACAGCGTCCTCTTCCTCTTCTTCGGTAATCACGATCTCGGTGGCCTCATCCGCGCCGCCGATGACCGCTTCCTCGGAGAGCGCGGCAACCTCAGCTTCCGGCTCCGCCGTCACGTCCGGCTCCTCGGAGAGCGCCGCAACTTCCGCCGCGGGTTCCTCGGTCGCC
The DNA here is from genome assembly GCA_944363005.1 of uncultured Clostridia bacterium. Lineage (GTDB taxonomy): Bacteria > Bacillota > Clostridia > Christensenellales > Aristaeellaceae > Ventricola. The sequence continues at coordinate 4,265 of CALVTV010000060.1, forward strand.
TCCGG
>CALVTV010000061.1 GCA_944363005.1 uncultured Clostridia bacterium
GCGTTTCCGGGCCTTACGTGGTGGGAATTTCGCTCAACAGCAATGCGCAGGTGATCGTGGGGGAGACGCTTCCCGTGCGCGATCAGAGCCAGCTGGAGGCGATGGATGCGCTGTTGACCGAGCTGGAGAATACCGACATGCTCGCAAACGCTTCGGAATTGAGCGTCAAGAATTTGGACAACCTGTATTATACCACCTCCAGCAGCGTGAAGGTGGAGCTGGGCGATCTGTCGGATTTGCACACCAAACTGCTCATTGCCCGCGAGGTTTTGACGCTGCGGGAGGCGATGGGGGACCTGACGGGTTCCAAGATTGACGTTTCCGCGGGCACAAAGGCGCACTTTATCCCGGCGGTATTGCCGACGGTTACGCCGGTGCCTACAGCCACGCCGACAATCAATCCGTCGCGCTCTCCGGGTGCCTGACGGGTTCACAAGAGCCTGCCTGAGCGAAAAAATCGGCGGTTTTCGGACAAAATTTGCTCAAGTGGCTTGAAAGAAAAGGCATAATGGGTTACAATAAACTCGCATAATATTAGCAAATAAGATGATATCTTCCGCCTTTTGGGCGAATTTGCATGCGGAGGAGCATGAGATCGTATGATGAAAAAAGCGACAGCGGTTCTGGACTTTGGCACGTCCAAGGTACTGGTATTGCTTGCAGAGGAGAGCGCGTACCAAAAGGTGACCATCACTTCTGCGGGCATGGCGCAGTATGATGGATTTATGAACGGCGAATGGAATTCTCCCGGAGAGGTGACCGATGCGATAGCCAGCGCGGTGGAGGCGGCCGAAAACAAGGTCGGCGGCCATATTCGCGAGGTGTACGTCGGCGTACCGGGCGAGTTTGTGCGCGTGTATGTGATCGAATCGAGCGTCACGCTGCAAGGCGCCGATCCCAAGGTGACCAGCGCGGATGTAGAAAAGCTTCAGCGCCAGGCGACGGAAATGCTCGATCGCCCGACCGGCGTGATCATTCATCGCTCTCCGGCATGGTTCAAGATCGACGGGGGACAGAAGACGCTGGAACCCGTGGACCAGAAGGGCGCCACGCTGGAAGGTATGATCGGTTTTGTGCTTGCAGACCAGTTTTTCATCAACGATGTCACCGAGCGCCTGCGCGAACTGAATATCGAGGTGCGCGGCTTCTTCTCTACCTCCGTCGGCGAGGCCATGCAGATGATCCCATACGAGGAACGCGACCATACGGCCATTCTGGTGGACGTGGGCTATCTGTCCACTGAGGTGATGGCGGTGGAAGGCGACGCGCTCATCTGGCAGAAGGTGCTGCCCGTCGGCGGCGCGCATATCACGTTGGATTTGACCTACGGGCTGGAAAAGCCGTTTGACATGTGCGAAAAGATCAAGCGCAATTACGCCTTTAACGCACCGAAGAACACGCAGATTGAGGTGCAGGGCGAAAACGGCCAGATGGAGAGCTTCTCCGGCGAACAGATCAGCATGATTATCGACGCGCGCGTGGATGAGATGCTGGAGATGATCGACGACGCCATCAAAAAGAGCGGCATCCGCCTGGGCAACTGGTCGAGCGTGTACCTCACGGGCGGCGGACTGATGCCGATGGCGGGCGCGCGGGTTTACGCGGCGGGCAAGCTCTCGCACAACGTGCGCGAGGCGGCGGCCAAAACGGTCAAGCTCAAACCGGCGCAGATCTATGCCAGCGGCAGCGGGCTGCTGGAATTGGTGTACAACACCATCGAGATGGAGGAACAGGACGAGGGCCTGTTTGAGCGGATCAAGCGCATGTTTCGCAGGTAAGCCGTGACGCTGCCGGCAAGCTGGCGCAATCACCGCGATAGAAAGCAAAGTCAAGGGGCATCGCGTTGCGCAGGCCCGACTTTTACGAGCAAAAGGGGGATTTTCCTGTGTTTGAAATTGAAATGGACGAGCGTCCGGCAGCTTCCATTAAGGTCGTCGGCTGCGGCGGCGGTGGTGGAAATGCGCTCAACCGCATGGTGGATTGCGGCGTGACGGGTGTTGACTTCATTGCGGTGAACACCGATGTGCAGGCGCTGCGCACCAGCAGAGCGGCGACCATGATCCAGATCGGAGAAAAGCTGACCAAGGGCCTGGGAGCCGGCGCAACACCGGAAATCGGCAAAAAGGCCGCTGAAGAGAGCCGCGAAGAGATCGCCAATGCGCTCAAGGGAGCGGATCTGGTGTTTGTCACGGCGGGCATGGGCGGCGGTACCGGTACGGGCGCTGCGCCTGTGGTTGCGGAGATCGCACGGGACATGGGAATCCTGACCATTGCGGTAGTGACCAAGCCGTTTGCCTTTGAGGGCAAGACCCGCATGCGCAAGGCGGAATCGGGCATTGACGAGCTCAAGCAGCGCGTGGATACGCTGGTGGTCATTCCCAACGAGCGCCTGCTTCAGGTTTGCCCGAAGGGGACGTCCTTCAAGGGTGCGTTCAACTTTGCGGACGACGTGCTTCGCCAGGGCATTCAGGGCATTTCGGACCTGATTTCCCAGACGGGCATCATCAACCTCGACTTCGCGGACGTGAAGGCCGTCATGGAGTCCGGCGGTATGGCGCATCTGGGCATCGGTATCGGCAAGGGCGAAAAGGCCATGGCCGATGCGGCGCAGAATGCGATTTCCTCGCCGATGCTGGAGACGAGCATTGACGGCGCGCGCGCGGTGCTCATCAACGTGACGTGCAACTCCAACTGCTCGATCGTGGATATCAACGATGCCGTGGAGATGATTACCGCCGCCGCGGACAGCGAGGCGAACATCATCTTCGGCGCGAGCATCGACGACGCGCTCGAGGATGAGGTGCATATCACCGTCATCGCTACGGGCTTTGAGAAGGTGCCCTTCCCGCCGCGCGCGAGCACGGCAGAGCGCCCGGCGTCGCTTCCGTCTCAGGCTGCATATGTGCCGCAGAGCGCGGCGTATACGCCGTCGCCGTACCAGAGCCAGCCGCAGCAGCCGCAGATGCGCGGATATACGCGATATGACGCGAGCTATGCGCCGGTGGGTACGCCGTACACGCCTGTTCAGGGCGGAATGGCGACGGGAGAGCCGGAGGTCCCCTCTTTCGTCAACGAAGCGCCGAATATGGCGGGGCAGCGGGTGTCGCCGTTTGCGACCATGCCGGAACCTTCGGCGCCTGCCGCTCAGCAGGAGCGTCAGGAGGAGCGCGGCCCGCGGTCTTTCATGGACGGCATTCCTGCCTATATGCGTCGCAAGTGAGAAACATACAAAGAGCCAGCACGCTGCTGGCTCTTTTCATATGTTTGGCATCGTGAAACATGGGACTCCCCGAAGCCTATCGGGGAGGAATAAAGCCATGGATCTACCAGCTTCGCAGCGATATGAAATCGAGAGACGCCGAAAGAAAATTATTCGGGGAGAGCGGGAATGGATAGCCAGCCTTGGCGGTAAGATTCTTCGATCAGCCTGGGTTGAATTTGGGGATACGTCCAGCGATCGACCAGCGTTTGCGTGATCCGAATGCTTTTGATTTCATGATGGAGTTCTGCTTCAAACGCGCGAATGTCAGCGACAAACAGCATGCCGAAGGTCTCGTCCGGCGCGTGGTGCTCCGATTCGCGTTTGACCGAGTAAACGCACACGGGACGCAAAGAAAAGTCGGTCGCGCCGGTTTCTTCGCACAACTCGCGCTCAGCGGCTTCAAGAATGGTTTCCCCGGGTTCCCGGTGACCACCCGGGACCTCGTAGGTATCCCGATCTCTGTGTTGACAGAAGACCCACTTTCCGTCTGTTTGCGCGAGGATCACGGCGAATTTCAGGCGCGCGTCCTCAATCTGTGAGCAGGGGTAAAAGAGCACTTTGACCATCGTGCGGTCCTCCTTTCTGTGAAAACAGGCATAAAATATGGCGGCAGAAGTTCTTTCTGCCGCCTGAATTGCCGGAATTACACGCCGAATTTGAGCGTATTGCAAACGCTGCGGAACACGTTCTCGTAATAGGAGTACCAGTCTTGCGGCGTGGTAATGCGCACCTGATAGAGCGCTTTTTCGTAGGCTACGACGATGATACGACCGCGCATGTAATAGGTTTTGGTTCCGTCGTCGTATTCGGCCTTGTAGTAGCAGTAGGAACCGCGCGCGTCGCCGATATTGCGCGAGGCAATCTCATACGGCGTGAACGAGGTAAAGGTGCTCTCCAGCTGTGTGAGCGCGGACTCAAGGCGCGTACGCGCGTCGTCGGCCGTTTGAACGAGGCCGGTTTCGACCTTTTCGATCGTCAGACGCGTCTGATACCCGTCCGGGTCCATCATCTCGCTCTTGGGCTCGACGAATTGAATGGTCGTCGATTGATTGGTGCTCGGGTTGAGCAGCCAGGTGTAGGGAATGGAGAACGAGATGCCCAGCGAGCTGGAAGTATACGTTTCGTAAACATAATTGGGTTCGGGCATGGGAGTCGGCGTCGGTTTGTCAATCGGATCGACCGGGATCGGCGTAGCCGACGGATCATCGAGCGTCAGATTTGAGAAGTCGAATACCGGGTCACCGGAGCTCACCGATGGTTGGGGAGTCGGGGTTTCTTGCGGCGCGGGCGTCTGCTCGGAGGTGTCGGTCGTGACAGGTTCGGCAGTTTCCGGGGCAAAAACCAGATCGGCTGTCTGATCCTCGGCGCTGGCGCAAGGGGTCAGCAGGAGAATCGATACAGCCAGCAACAGGAGAAAACGCTTCATAACAATGGACCTCCGTTCAGAAGCGGAATTTCAACACGCTTGGCAATCCCGTGCGGGAAAAACCACGATATTTGTAGAGTCAGTATAACAGGTTGCTGCGAAAAAGTCAACGGCGCGCAAGGGTTGAAAGACTGGGAGGGGTGGCGTATAATGGAAAAATCAAAGGATGAGCCGGTTTGAAAGGGGGAAAAGCATGAAAATTGTCGTGCTGGATGGGTATACGCTCTGCCCGGGGGATCTGCAATGGGATGCGCTGATGAAACTTGGGGAGGTGACGGTCTATGACCGCACGCCGCCGGAGGCCGTGCGCGAACGCATCCGCGATGCAGAGGCGATTTTGACCAACAAGACCGTCGTGACGGGCGAATGCATGCGCGGCTGTCCGTCGCTGCGCTATGTCGGTGTGCTGGCGACCGGATACAACGTCGTGGATGTTCGCTCGGCGCAGGAGCTGGGCGTTGTGGTGACCAACGTGCCTGCTTATTCCACGCAGGCTGTCGTGCAGCATGCGATGGCACTGCTTTTGGCGGATATGAGCCGCGTTGCGCAGTATGATGCGCTGGTGAAGGCGGGACGCTGGGCTGCGAGCCGGGATTTCTGCTTTTACGCGGACCCGATGCAGGAAATTGCGGGCAAGACAATGGGCATTGTGGGCTTTGGCCATATCGGGCAAGCCATGGCGCGCGCCGCGCAGGGGATGGGCATGCGGGTAATCGTCAATACGGCGCACCCGCGTGCGGAGATGACGCAGTTTGTTTCGCGGGAAGAACTGTGGGCGCAAAGTGACGTCATCACGCTGCATTGCCCGCTGACGGAGGCGACGCGCGGAATCATCAATGCGGAAACGATTGCGCAGATGAAAGACGGCGTGCGCGTGATCAACACGGCGCGCGGACCGTTGGTCGATGGCGAGGCCATGGCGTCTGCGTTGCGGGCCGGCAAGGTCGCCTGCTACATGGCGGATGTGATGACCGAGGAGCCGCCGCGCGGGGATGACCCGCTGCTTTGCGCGCCGAACACGATTCTCACCCCGCATGTCGCCTGGGCGCCCCGCCAGACGCGGGAACGGTTGCTGAACGTGGCGGTGGAAAACCTGCGCGCGTTTTTGGCCGGTACGCCGCGCAACGTGGTGAAGGGATGAGCGGCGCGGTGATTCGCGGCGTGATCTTTGATCTGGATGGCACGCTGCTGGATACGGAAAAGCTGTACCTGCGCTTCTGGCTGGAGGCAGCGCACGCGCTGGGATATCCTATGCAGCCGGAACATGCGCTGGCCATCCGCGCAACGGCGGCGCAGTACGCGGAACCCTTGCTCAAGCGGCTTGTTTGCCCCGAGTTTGACTATAAGGCCGTTCGCGCATTGCGCCGGGAGCGCATGGAGGCCTATATCGATGCGCATGGGATTGAGCCCAAACCCGGCATGCACGAGGCACTCGAGTGGCTGCGGGAACACGGTCTTCGCATCGGTTTGGCCACGGCGACGGATGAGACGAGGGCCCGACGCTATCTGCGCATGGTGGGGGCGGAGGCATACTTTGATGCTGTTACCTGTGCAAGCATGGTGAATTGCGGAAAACCTGCTCCGGACATCTATCTGCTTGCGGCGCGGCGAACCGGCGTTTTGCCGCAAGAGGCGCTGGCCGTTGAGGATGCGCCCAGCGGCATACGCTCGGCGCATGCGGCAGGGCTGCATCCGGTTATGGTGCCCGACCGCGACCAGCCGGATGCGGCGTTGCGCGCGCTGTGCGAGGCGGTTGTCCCTTCGCTTTTTGACGTTCCGTCCCTGTTTGACGGCTTATTTTCACTGAACTTGTGAAGGTTTTGAAAAATATTGGCGGAGTGTGTTGATTTCAGCCCATAATTTGCTATAATTAAATTGATGGGAGTAACCTTTGCGCCATAGGCAGGAGGGATCTGAATGGACAATCGCGTGATTACAATTGCCCGCAGTTATGGAAGTGGAGGCCGGCGGATGGGCCGTCTGTTGGCCAAGGAACTCGGTTATGAGTATTATGACCGTGAGATTTTGCGCATGGCTTCCGATGTGAGCGGGATCAACGAGGAACTGTTCAGCCAGGTGGACGAAAACCGCCGCATGCCCTTGTTCCGCATTGCGCGCGAGGTGTACACCGGCGAGGTGATCCCGCCGGACAGCGACGACTTCATTTCGAACGAAAACCTCTTCCGCTATCAGGCCAAGATCATCCGCGAGTTGGCGGCTTCGCACAACTGTGTGATCGTCGGCCGGTGCGCCAACTTTATTTTGCGCGGACGGGAGAACGTCATCAACGTATTTGTCTCCGCGCCGGTGGTGGACTGCGTGCGCCGCGTGATGGAGATCGACGGCCTTACGCTGGAAGAGGCGGAAAAGAAGATCAAGAAGATTGACAAGCGCCGCGCTGATTACTTCAAGTACTTCACGGGCCGCCAGTGGCACGACGCCGCGCTTTACGATCTTTGCCTGAATACGGGCCACATGAGCGATCAGCGCTGTGTGGACGTTGTTCGCGCGTATATGGACGCGCGATTTGAAGAATAACACGGCTTGATTCCTGCGCGCGGCGGGATATGATCAAGCGAGATTTCATGCCGATTTGGCGCGCAAGGAGAATAGGTCATGGCGAAACTCTACTTCCGGTATGGGGCAATGGGTTCCAGCAAGACGGCCAATGCGGTCATGGTTCAGTATAACTACAGGGAACGCGGGCAACAGGTGCTCATGCTCAAGCCAAAGCTCGAAAACCGGGATGGCGAAAGCATCGTGCGTTCGCGCTGCGGGCTGGAGGCGCAATGCCGCTTTGTGGAGGATCTGCCGTCCATTTCGCTGGATGGGATCGCCTGCGTGATCGTGGATGAGGCGCACTTCCTGACGCGTGATCAG
>CALVTV010000062.1 GCA_944363005.1 uncultured Clostridia bacterium
GCTCGTCCAGCCATTTTTCAGCTTTTTCAGCTCGTCGTGAATGGGCTTGTAATGGACTTCGCGGTGGTCAAATCGCGCGCAAAACGCCCTGAGAGCCGTTCCGCTTTCCGCGAAAAGCGGGGGAACCGGACGCCCTCAGGGCGTTGTTGTTTTGCGCAAATTCGGCGTTAGGGACGCGCGTCCGCCTGGCGGGGCGGGGTGTTTCGCATTCTTTTTTGGAGGATCACGTAACAACTCACGCAAAGGATGAGCTGCAACAGGGAGGAAAGTGGCGTTGCAAGCCCGATTTTAAAGAGCGTCGCATCCGGTCGCTGACTCATGAGGTAGGACACGGGAACCCGGACGCCAAAGGCGCCGATGATGCCCTGGAGCATGACGAATTTTGTCATGCCGATGCCGTTGTAAAAGCCGATGAAGCAGAAGAAGACGGAGGTAAACAGACAGTCGATGGCATACGCCTTGAGGTAATCCGCTGCCGAGGCGATGACGGCCGAGTCCGAGGAGAAGAGGCCGGAGAGCAGGGTGCCGCGGAAGAACGACAAAAAGAACATTCCAATGCCGATGCACAGGGAGACGGCAAGGCCCTCATACAGCGCCCGCTTTGCGCGCTCCATCTTGCCCGCGCCGTAGTTTTGGGCGACGAAGGCGGAGATGGATTGCATGAACGCCGAGGAAATCAGCATGATGAACGCGCAGACCTTTTCCGCAACGCCCATGCTTGCCGACGCCGTCACGCCCATGGTGTTGACGATGGCGATGATGATCAGAAAGGAGATGCTCACCAGCAGATCCTGCAAGGCAATCGGCGCGCCGAGCAGGGCCATGTTCCGGAACGTCGGGCCGTGCAGGCGGATGTCGCGGCGGTTTAGCTCGAAGGGCAGCTTGCGCTTGCGGATGACGAGGAAAGAGACGACAACGCTCACCACCTGCGCCATCACGGTGGCGATGGCCGCGCCCTCTGCGCCCATTTTGAACACGGCGCAAAGGAGCAGGTCGCCCGCAATGTTGCAGACGCAGGCGATGCCGACCGTCAGCAGCGGCGTTTTGGAGTCGCCCATCCCCCTGAAAATGCAGCCGATCAGGTTGTAGGCGATGATTGCAACCATGCCGGCGCCGCAGATTCTCACGTAGCTGACGGTTTTGTCAAAGGCCTGCGCCGGAGCGTTCATGACCGCGCTGATCTGCGGCGCAAAGACGGAGAGCAACAGGCTGAGCGCGAGCGCAATTGCGGAAAACGCGACGATGGCGGTGCCGACGGTTTGCCCGCCCTTTTTGGGCATGCCGCTGCCGATCTGCTGACCGAGCAGGATGGTCGTGCCCATCGCAAAGCTGCTGACGAGGTTCGTCAGCGTCAGCATGACCTGCGCGCCGGTGGACACCGCCGACACATCCGCGGAAGAAGCGAATCTTCCGACGACCAGCAAGTCCACAGCGCCATACATGGCCTGCAAGAACAGCGCAAAGAGCACCGGGATCGTGAATCCGATCAGCGGCCGCAGAATTTTTCCCTGCGTAAACGTGCTTTTCATGGTACGCCTCCGTTGAACATGTTTGGATTTGAAAAAAGCTGGATAAGATGCAGGCGTTTCAACCTGCCATCTTATCCAGCGATTGTTTCCAGCGAACAATTCACCCTCCGATGAACATGAACGAGTATACTACAACAAATGGGCAAAGTCAACGATCAAAATGCCAAACGGGCGCTCAGCGCAGCGTGGTCGATTCGCGGATGATCAGCTCGGAAGGCAGGCTGATGTGCTGCGTGATGGCGTTTGGAATCTGAATTTTCTCAATCAGCAGCTCGCAGGCCGTGTAGCCGAACTGGAATTTGGGCGTGTTGATGGTCGTGACGGTCGGCGAGGAGATCATCGAGTAATCGACGTTGTCGTAGCCGATGACCATCAGGTCGTCCGGCACGCGCAGGCCCAGGCGGCGTGCGGCGTTGATGATTGCGCAGGCGAACAGATCGGAAATCGCCAAAAAGGCATCCGGCCGGACGGGTTGGGAAAGGAGCTGCGTCGCGGCGGAAAAGGCCATGTTGTAATTGATTTCGGGCAGGTGAATGACCCAATTGGGCATAAGATCCGCCCGGTTGCTCTTCAGGCTTTGCAGGTAGCCCTCCTTGCGGTAATAGTTGTCGCTGTATTTGAGCGGCCCGGACATGAAGGCCACGCACCGACGTCCCAGCGAAAACAGATGATCCACGGCGGAGCGCGCCATTTTCAGGTCATCGAAGTTGACGGAGGAGACCGTGGTGCTCTCCAGGTCGTAATCGCAGCATTGCACGATGGGCAGCAGCTGGCTCAGTTGCTTGAGCAGGGCGGCGTTGATGTGGTTGAGTGTGATTACCATTTTTACTTCGTTGAACAAGTTACGCCTGTGTTCTGATTAACTTACAGAGGGCTTATGTCTGAGCTTGTAATCGCACAAGCCTGTCAGATGAACAGAGCAAAAACCCCCATTTGCTCATTGAGGACATGAGTAAATGGGGGAGGATTGAAAGCATATGAAGTTAATCCATCAGAACACCGCGAGCCATTCCAATCTGACCTCCGTCAAGAAGATGCTTTTTTACGGAACTTTGCAATCGTGTCCGTTCTGGTAATTGCTCTGCTGGAACGGGAGAGGGCAGATGAAAGAGCCAGCGATAAATTGAGTTGTCGTTTTTCTGAACATCATAGGAATGGTAGGCGTCTGCAAACCGGCGAATACCGGAATTATCAGGTAGAAGATGATACAATTCTGGAGAAAGCAGCCAGCTTCCGCAAATAATTGCTTTGGGTTCAGCTTGTGTCCACGGGCCAGGAATCTGATGGTAGAAGAAATCTTTTGCCCAAGCGTAAGAGGCTGTAAGCTGTTGAGAAGAAAGGTCGGCGTCTGAGGGGATATGAACGTTGATGATAGGGTCCCCTTCTTTCAAGCCGTCTGGTAAAGGTTCTCCTGCTTTCAGAAGACGATATTCAAATTCCAGTGTACCCAATCGGAATAGCAATCCTCCGGTTTGACGCCATGTCCAAAACCCGCGATCAAATCCCCAGCTGTCTGTCATTTCGTAGGTTTCTTTCAAAAAACGTGGCAGGCACTTCATTGTGGCAAGAAATACTTCGTCGCTGATCCCTTGTTTCTGGTATTCTATACGGGAAAAGCAGGCACCACCCAGCGTGGCGGCAAGAAGAGACATACCGCCGTCTTGCGCGAAGGTGAATGTCTGTGCAGAAATATCCTCCCAGGCTTTCTGGGCTGTGGCGGGCTGCGCCAGCTCTGCCAGAGATAGATTTGCGATGGAAGGTATTGCTGTGCTTATTGAAGCGATAACAGGGGCGGGAATAGCGAGCTCGTTTGCTAAACTTAGAATTTTCTCCGGTAAATTTGCGAGTGAATTGGGATTAAACGTATCAGACATGGCATAAAACTCCTTATCGCATTGATTGAGGAAAAATGGATGCCAATTCTCTTGCGGAAGTTTTATATGGGAATATAACGAATGTATTTTGCTTTATCATACCAGAACATGGCAGATCTCGTCAATAGGTTTTTTGCAAATTGTTTACATTATATAAACAAAATCAAACAAACCAGTATATTGTATTTCATATAAAAATGTAAAAGCATCTTGACTATTCAGAACGAAGGCGCGAGGCTTGCGCAGGAGATCATGTTGCAGGATCTGGAGACGGAACTGCTCCAGTAAAAGAGGTGAACAGGGGACAAGCGGCGTCGCTTGAGCCCTCGTTTTTTGCGTGGGACAACAGCATACACCGGTGTTGAACCAGAAAACTGCATGGACTTCGGCGGGCGCTTATGCCAGCCATTTGATCCAGTCGGAGGCAAACAGGTTGTCTTTCAGGCACGCGAAGTAAAACGCTCCCCCCATGGGCGTTTCTGCTATGTCAAAACGGGCCAGAGTCCCTGCCGCCAATTCCTTGGAGGCGGCTGGCGCATACAGGAAGGAAACGCCCAATCCATCCGCCACCAGGGATTTGATGGTCGAGAAATCACTGATGGTTGTCACCGCGGAAAAGCTTCGCAGGGTACGGTTGTGGCGGCGCAGCGCATCTTCAAATATGGTTCGGGTGCCTGAGCCGGGTTCCCGGATCAGTATCCGTTCTGATTCCAGTTCTTCCAGGGTTGCGGATCTGCCTGCAAACCGATGCTCCGGCGAACAGATGCCGAAAAAAGGCTCCTTCCTATACAAGGCCGTCTCGTACCGGCTGCGATCGAAAAAGCCTTCCAGCAGCACCAAATCCAGCCGGCCTGTTTCCAGCGCCCGCAACAACGCGTGGGTATTGTCTACGATCAGGGAAAAGGAGGCCTGGGGATATTCGCGCAAAAACTGTTCCACCTTGGGGGCAATCACAAATTCCCCAATGGTCTTGGAGGCCCCTAT
>CALVTV010000063.1 GCA_944363005.1 uncultured Clostridia bacterium
AGCGCGAGCATCCTTTTCATGGGCACAGCCCCTCTTTCGCAGTGGTGATATGGCGCAAACCACCTGATGTTTCCTTTATTGTACCCCGCCTGTCAGCGCAATGTCAAGCCTTTTCGCGCGCTCAATCCCAGGTGTCGTCATCCTCAAATGCATCGAAAAGGTCATGTTCTTCCCCCAGGACTTTCTGCGCTTGCGCTGCCGGCAGTTCGCCCACATCAGAGAGCTTTTTGGCAATCGTTTCGCTGTGCCGCTGCGCGCTTTCAATGGACTCGCTGGCCTGTTGCATCTTTTTCTGTGTCCGGCTGAGCAGCGTCGCAAAACCACCCAGATCCGTCCGCACGGCGCTCAAAAGCGTTGCAATTTCGTTCGTGCGTTGCTCAATCGCCAGCGAGCGGAAGCCCATCTGCAAGCTGGAAAGCAGCGCGGCAAGCGTCGTCGGCCCGGCGATGACCACCCGGCTCTCCTGCTGAATCCGTTCAGCCAATCCGCCAATGCGCAGCACTTCCGAGAACAGCCCCTCGCTTTGCAGGAAAACCACGGCATAATCCGTCGTATACGGCGGAGCGATCAGCTTTTCGGACATCCGTCTGGCATGCATGCGCACAGCGGACTCCAGCAGCCCGCGCGCCGCATCGATTTGCTCTCGTGTGCCGGATTCCAGCGCCGTGCGAAGTTCCGCATACTCGCGCATCGGCAAGCTTGCGTCAATGGGCAAATAAACGGTGTGTCCATGCCCTTGTCCGGGCATCACGACGACATAATCCGCCACAGGTTCCCCGCCCGGCCGCACGGCCGCGTGCTGGGCATACTGGTCAGGGGCAAGCATTTGCGCGAGCAACGCAGCAAGCTGCACTTCCCCCCAGGCGCCCAAGGGCTGCGCACCGCCCAACGTGCGGCTGAGCTCATCGACGCTGCCCGCAAGCGATTGCATCGCGCTGAGGCTGCGCGTCACCTGTTCAAGCCGCTGTGTCACCTGCGCAAACGAGGATTCCAGGCGCTGATCCACCGTCGCATTGAGCTTTTCGTCCACCGTCTGGCGCATCTGCTCCAGCTGAGTCTGGTTGTCATCGCGGATCTTTTGCAAACCGCCTTCAATCGTTTGGCGCATGCGCTCCATCCGCTCTTCGTTACCCGAAAGTTTAGCGTCCAACGTCTGCGTCACACCGCCCAGCCGCTCCTCATAGGCGCCCAAACGGCGGTCCATCGTCTGGCGGATGCGCTCCATGCGCTCCTCTTCCTGGCGTCCCGCCGCCCGCAGCTGGCCGCCCAATACGTCCATCTGCCCCTGCTGGGTGCGGGTCATCTCCCCCATCATGCGCATCATCGACTCGTTGACCGCCTGCATCGCTTCGCTCATCTCACGCTGCGCCTGTTCACGCCCTTCGCGGTTGCGCACATCGGCCGCCGCAAGTTGATCGCTCACGCCCGAGGAAAGCGTCCTGACCTGCTCTTCCGCCCGGCGGGTCCGCTTGTGAAGAATGAGCAGGCTGATGCCCATCATGACCACCAGCAGAAGACAAAGTATGATCAGGCACAACATCATCTGCTGCGCCGTCAGGCCCGCTGTGAATTCCCGAATACGAGACATGATTTCCATGACTGCACGCTCCATCCCGCCGCCGAGAGACTGGTCAAGCAGCGGCAAATGTGTTATAATGAGTCCGCTTATACGGCATCAGGAGGTTTTACGATGGCTCAACAACGCAGAAAAGCACGAGAATTGCAACGACGGCAGCGGCTTTCCACCCTGCTTTGCATTGCAGGCGGACTGGGCGCCGTTTTGCTCAGTTTGATCGTCTGCCTGCTCATTTTTGACATCGGTCCGCAAGCTGCATCCGTCAGCGCTCCCGTCGCTACTGCACTGCCCTACAATGCCTCCGATCCTTTCACGCTGGCCGATCTCACGTTGGATCAGCAAAAGCAGGTGCGTGAAAATGGCCGGCTCTCCGTCAGCGATGGTCCGCGAGGCATTTCCATTGGCGATACGCTGGACACGCTGCTCAACCACTTTCCCCTGACCTTCATGCAGGAGCAGCCGGAAGATGTCCAGATTCTCTACTGCGCGGATTATTTTGAAAACCAAAACGGCATCATGACTGCCCTTCCCCCACGCGGCCTGCTGACAACAGGCAGTGACGCCATCACCGTGACGCTCATGGCCCCCACATCACCCTATCCCGCCGGAACGCTGGACAATTACGGGGAATACGAGCACGTTTATTGCGTGTTTACCATCAAACTGGACACGATGACGATTTCCTCCATCGTGTTGGGAATGGGGCACTAACGCCACCTCTGCGTTCCATTATAAGGACGGAACCCGCCCTTGTCAATCGTCTGAGCCGGGTTTACAGAATCGCTGTCATTTCATTCAACTCAGTGAAACCGCTTTGCTATTTTGCGCTACTTTCGCGCTCAGTTCGGCAATCATTTTCCTCGCAAAAAAGGCTTGACAAATCCTGCCGCTATGGTATAATATACTCTGCTTGAAGGCAATGCCTTCATTCGGGGTGTAGCGCAGTTTGGTAGCGTGCTTGAATGGGGTTCAAGAGGCCGCGAGTTCGAATCTCGCCACTCCGACCATGCGGAGTATCATTAAAGGATCTGAAAAGGTCTGTTGATGATACTCCGCATTTTTTATTCCCAAGATTATATAGCGATATGTGCGGGGGCGTAGATTAATGCTACGCCTTTTCTCGTTTCCAAAAGAATGTCCCGCTCAGGGATTTTCCGGCGATCCGACACCTCAAAAGCACCGATGCAGTTATAGTGGATCGTCACCCGCTGATTGGTAACGCCGTCCTCCTTAACCGCCGGATAAACTTCGATGTACTGAATGAGCTCGGCAACCATGCGCTTGGTGATGGTG
>CALVTV010000064.1 GCA_944363005.1 uncultured Clostridia bacterium
ATCGCAGCCAGCGGAAGTTGTTGGTCGAGGCCAGGTAAAAGATGACCGGGGTCACGGCGGCAATCGCCAATCCACCCATCAAAAACAGCCACTTGATCTCAAAGCCGGAGGTAAAGAGCAACATCACAAATATAACGCAAAAGACCATCAGCGTGCCGATATCCGGCTGCGCCGCAATCAGAAGCGCAGGTAAACCAAAGTGCAAACAGATATAGACAAAATAGCGGAAATTGGGGATCGCCTTGTCGTGATGCCGTGTCAGCGCCTTGGAAAGCGTGATGATGAGTGCCAATTTGGCCAATTCCGAAGGCTGGAACGTGCGGTCCAGCAATTGGAAGCATCCTGCCATACCGTTGATCTTGGCGGTCGTCAACACGACGCCAAGAAGCAGAATATCTACGGCATAGATGACGGGCCACAGACGGCCAATGATGTCGTAACGGACCGTCATGATGATGGCGATGACCACCATGCTCACGATGACCCAAATCAACTGCAAACGGCCGTTTGCAGCGTCCATGACGAGCTGCTGAAGGGAACGGTCCGATCCCAGATTGGGGTTATAATTGGCTATGGTGATGGCCAACACGCCGTACAGGGCCAGCATATAACTGGCAATCAGGAGTGGCCAGTCAAAATGCTCTTTGGCCAATCGGTTATTATAGTGATCGCGCATGATATATTCTCCAAAGTCCGGACGTTCCCGGCAGTTTACGCTCGGTTGAGCAGTTGCGTGGCAATTCGGGAAATTTCGCTGAAGGCGGGTCCGATCCCGCCGGGCAAACGCCCCGGCCTCACGCCCAGCGCCAACGCATCGTCTTCGGGGATCACCCCAAGCAAGGCCGTATCCAAAACCATCGCGACGGCACTGGGATCCATCTGAATTCCACGCTTGCGAAAATCCTTTCGGGCACGGTTGACCACGATGGATTCCGCCGCGTCCGAGCGACCCGTGCGCCGGAGCAACCGCTCCACTGCGCGCACGGATGCATCGTCGGGCCGCGTCACGTAAATCAGTTCATCCCCCTGCCGGAGCAATCCATTGCCAAGGGTCATATTGCCGGTAGGCAAGTCGAGGACCAGAATATCGCACATGGAGCCGAGCGCCAGGATCACCCCGGATAATTCCGACAACGCCGTCCCTTCATATAGGGAAGCGCTTGCCAACCGAAGTCCAGCACAGTTAGGCACCGGATACAGTGCGGCTTCCAAGCTGACTTCGCCGCTTGCGACATCAGCCATGTCCAAAACGATGACGCTCTCCATGCCCAAAGCCAGATCAACGGCGTGCGACAAGCCGGATGCATCCAACAAAATGACCTGCTTTTTGGCCTTCGCAGCGCTGACAGCCAGCGACAGCGCCAGCATAGTCTTCCCTACGCCGCCACTTCCGGAACAGACGGCCCATATTCTGGACATGGTTACCCCCTTCTTCGCATCAATATGCCAGCGAGTTGGACGGCGCCATGAAGTCTTCCGTCTGAATCAGCCGCTGATCCATGTAATATTCGAGAATGTCACGAACAGCCGGAGAACAGTGCGAACCGCTGTATCCGTTCGGGATGTACACCACGACGGCGATCTCCGGATCATCGTACGGCGCAAAGGCCACCATCCACGCGTTGTTTTCCACGTCCAGTTCCGTCTTTTCAGCCGTACCGGTTTTCGCGCCAATTTCATTGGAGTAGGAGAAATCGCGGAAGTATTTTTCAGCCGTACCGCCGCCTTCCGCGTCAACCACGCCATGCATTCCTTCGCGAATGGCCGCCAGGTATTCATCCGGGCAATCCAGCTGGGAAGCCAGAATCGGCGTGCTCTGGCTGATCACCTCGCCATCCGGCGAGATGATGGAGTCGATCAGCCGCAAATCGTACACGTCGCCGCCGTTGGCAATCGCCGCCACATAACGCGCCAGCGCAACCGGGGTAACCGCCGTGATGGACTGTCCGACCGCGCACATGATCGCTTCCGAACCGCCCCACTTAATCTCGTTGAGCATAATGTACGTATCACCAGCGACGATCTGCAAGTAAACCAATTCGCGAGGCATATCCAGTTCTTCCATCAAAATCGTACGGATTTCCGGAAGCCAGTCGCCCTGATTGTAATCGACCGCCATGTCCATCAGGCGCTTGACGCACTTGTCGAGCTTTTCCTCTTCGAACGTCATGCCATAGTCCTCGCCGACAGATACGAGGTGCTTCTTAATGTTGTTAAACACGATCGTCGGACGCCAGGTCGCCTGTTCGGCGGCGCTGATGGCCTTGTTCTTATCATAGAGGGTGGTCTGACTGCCCACATAGCCCTGCAATTCGCCCGGCAGATCGATACCCGTTTTGGTGGTCAGGCCATACAAGGCCGCAGTTTTATAGAGCTGATTGTCTGTGTTTTCGTACAGACGCGATCCCACGGTATAAAAGAAGTAGTTGCACGAGTGGGACAATCCGAGCTGAACCGTCTGATCGGCATGCTGCGACAGCCGGTTCTGATTGAGCCAGCATCGCGGCGGATTTGTCGTATCGTATTTGGTAAAGCGGCCTTCATCGCTGATGGTCTCCGTCAGCGCGAGCTGCCCGGTCATCAAGCCGGCCGTCGCCGTCACCATCTTGAAGATGGAACCCGGCGTATCGCGCGAACCGATGGCGTAGTTCACCAGCGGATTGCGCGTATCCAGCAGGATATCCGCAGCCGCGTCGCCGCCGACAATGAAGGCGTTCGGATCATAGGGCGGATAACTCGCCAACGCAAGCACACGCCCCTCCATGTCGATCACCACAACGGCGCCCTTTTCTGCCAGCTTGATCGGATCCGACTCGAAATCGCGTGTCGTACCCTGAAGGACTTCCTTGTTGGTGTCCAGCCATGTGTCGTTGTTGAGCAGTTCTTCCTGCGTATTGCGGATTTCCTCGATGTTGTCTTCCAGAGCTTGCTCCACAACGCGCTGGAGATTCGAGTCAATGGTCAGTTTGATGTTGTTGCCATCCGTAGCTTCCGTCGTGGAGAGCGTGCGGCTGACCGCACCGTAACGGTCGATCTCCACGATGCGTTTGCCCTTGCGCTGCGTCGTGTTGGGCGTCAGCCAATCTTCCATGGTCTTTTCCACGCCGTCCAACCCAATCAGGTCGGACAGGGAATATCCCTTGGGCTGATACGACTCGTAGTACGTGTCGTAATTCTGAATCTTGCCGATATAGCCAATCACATGGCAGGCAAGCGTATTGTTGGGATATACGCGCTGCGCGCTGACGGAAACGGTGATACCGTCCAGCGACAATGCCTTGGCTTCCACTTCAATGACAGTTTCCCAGCTCACGTTCGAAGCAATCGTCACAGGCTGAGAAAGAAACGCATTGTTCTGCATGGTCTCCCATACGCCAAGAACCTGGATTTTCTTTTCCAAACTCAATGTATCCGGAACCTTGTAGTTGGAACACAGACGGGAAAACAGCTCCTGCTGCTCAACGCTGGAAACATAGAAGTTGCTGCGCCACATCTTCTCGCGTGCATCCTGCTGAGACTGCGTATAATCATTGTTGTTCCACGTAAAAATCCAAAGGCCGGTCATTTCGTCCTGTTTCAGAGAAAAGGACGTATCCAGTTTTCCGCCGTTGCGTTCTACGATATCGATGACATCGATGATCGCCTGCGTGTAGCCTTCGATGGCCGCCGATCCCTCGTTGGGGTCGCGATAAAACTGGATGTTGTAGATTTGCTTGTCATAGGCAAGCGTCAGCGAATTGACATCCATGATCGTGCCGCGCCGGCCTTGGCTGGTGATCGTCTTTGTCTTTTTACTCTCAGCCGACGCCGCATTGGCTTCGTAGTCACGGATCTGCAAATTATAGAGCTGCACGATCAAGACCAGAAACAACACCGCAATAAAACCGGCAAGAAAGCGATATCGCCCAAGATACTTCTTTTTCACGGAATCTGACTCCTCCAAATCGATCAACCCTGTTTTTCTGTAGCGTCGGATTCGTCGACGAGATCATTCTTTTTGCGAAGATGGAAATGTTTGTTCATGATGGGCTTGATCATAAACGATCCGGGCGTAATGAGCAGCGCGCTGTATCCCGCGCAGAGCAATGCGCGCAAAACCGTCACGATGCTCTGCTCTGATCCGATCAGGAACAAGTATCCGATATTCAGCACTTCCCGTATGAGCACCAACGCAAAACAGATGAGCGTCATCACCAAATCGCTTTTGTGTTTCAGTTTGGAGAGTCTTCCGTCCAAGTACCCCCGCATCTTTGGTGCAATATATCCCAGAAATGTATAGGCAATGAGATTGAGAGCCAATACATAGCCCACGCTCGCGTCGTACAGGAGCGCCATGACGGATCCCGTACAGAATCCGCCATAGCTGCCCGTATACGATGTGATCAGCACCAGGGTCACGATCATCAGATCGGGCGCAACACCCGCAATCCGGATATAACCAACCAGGGTCGTCTGTGCGACGCAGGCGATCACAGCCACCAGCATCAACCTCAAGGCTTTAGACATGTTCTCTCACCTCGCACAGCATCAAAAATCCTCCGGGAATCCCTCGTCATCCTCCCATTCATAGTCGATGTCCGTCTCTTCCGGGGCCACTTCCGGGGTGATTTCGGGGGTAGTTTCCGGCGTTGGCGTCACCTGAACATAGCGGTCAGCGGAATCCCCCATGGCCTCTTCATCGACAATGAACGTAACCTCGTCCGGCGCCGGAGTCGGCGTCACCCGTCCAGGCGCATCCGGAAGCGGAATAGGCGTCGAAGCATTGAGGCGATCCTCCTCAATCGTTGCCTGCGGTCTGGCTGTAGCCACCGGAGCGATGATGATCTCCGTGTTGTCGTAATTCTCCGGCATCTCTTCCACTTCCGCATAGTAGCGGAGCACGAGAACATTCTCAATGTGCTCAAAGTCCGCTGCGGGCTCGACAACGATGTAGTGTTTGTTATCCTCAATCGCGCGCGTGCTCTCGCGCACATACCCGATCAGCAATCCTTTGGGGAAGGATACGCCAACGCCCGACGTAATCACGCGGTCACCCGGACGCGGCACGCTATCCGCGGAGAGGTAATACATGCGGCACAGCGGTTCTCCCGTGCTCCCCAGTGTGCCCTTGACCGCGCCCTGGTCACGGCTGCTCTCGATGAGGGCCGCAAGGCTGGCCTGATCGTCGATGACGGTGATGACTTTGGCCGTGGTATCAAACACCTCATATGTATAGCCAATCAAGCCTTCAGACGTGATGACGGCCATTTGCGTGTCCACACCGTCGTTTTTGCCTTTATTGATGGTGAACGTGGAATAATAGTTGCCCGATTCGCTGGCGATCACCCGGGCAAGCAGGGGGTTCATGTCCGAACGCTCTTCATATTCACCAAGCAATGCACGCAACTGCGCGTTTTCCTCTTCCAGCTCCTCGTAAAGCAGGCTGCGAAGGATCAATTCATCGTTCTGCGCCTTGAGCTGGTTGTACTCATATTCGATGTTGCTTCTGAGCTTGAGTCGGTACAGATAATTGGAAATCTCCTGCGTAATGCGCGAAACAAACCCCTGGATGGGGGTAATCAACCCGGAAAGCGTGCTTTCCGGGGAGGCGAGCATACCGGTAGACTGGTGATAGATGGTCAACGCCATCAGCGCCAGAAGCACCAGAATAATTCCTCTTCGAATCAGCGCATACAGAAAAGGATGTTTTCTATTCTTCATCCATCGGCCAACCTTCCATTGTCTTAGGATTCTTTGCGGTTCATATTGCCAAGCATGTCAAAATGATCAGCCATATACCCCGCGCCAAGCGTTGTGCATTCCCCCGCATCCCTGGCAACGGAGACCGGCACACCGAACTCTGCCGCAATCATCGTATCCAGGTTGGGCAAGGCTGCGGAACCGCCCGTGAGAAAAATACCGTTTTGCAGGATATCCGCGGCCAGTTCCGGCGGAATTCGTCCCAGCACCCACTTGATGGCGCCAAGGATTTCCTTGAGTGTGTCCTGAATGGCCTCCGTGACTTTGACCATATTGACATCGACCGTCAACGGCATGCCGGTTGCAATGTCGCGCCCTCGAACGACGGCCAGGTGCTCTAAATCACCTTCCGGCGCGCAGACATCCGCCAGGTCAAACTTGAGTTGTTCGGCGACGCGGTCGGTAACCAGAATGCCGTGCTGTTTTTTGAGGTAGCCGGAAATCGCTTCGTCGATCTTCTTGCCCGCCACGCGGATGGAGTGAGAGAGCACGATGCCGCCCATGGAAACCAGCGCAACTTCCGTGGTTCCCCCTCCAATATCCACAACGAAGTTCCCCTGCGGTTCATAGACAGACAGGCCTGTCCCAAGCGCAGCCGCAAACGCCTGTTCTACCACGAAAATCTGGCGCGAGCCAATCTTTTCAAGCGCATTGATTACGGCGCTGTGCTCCACCTTGCTGACCTTGCTGGGCATGGTCACCACCACCCGAGGCCGCATGAAATGGCGCGTGCCAATGGCCTTGCTCACAAAATAGTGGATCATGATCTGCGCCATCTCATAGTCAACGATGACGCCATCGCGCAGCGGGTGAACAATGCGAATATTGCCGGGTGAGCGTCCAATCAGTTCTTCCGCGCTGTCGCCAACCGCAATAATCTCCTTGGACTCCCCGCGCACGATCACAACGGAAGGTTCGTTGACGACAATTCCCCTGTTCTTTACATAGATTCGTGTGTTGTTCGTTCCGATATCCACAGCGATATCCGGAGTGCCGAGCTGAAACAATGCCATGTTTTTAAAACTCCTTGCTGATTTCGCCAAGCATATCGCGCAGGGCTGTCATGGGCAAGCCAACTACATTGGAGTATGAACCCTCAATGCGATCGATAAACATGCCGCCACGGCCCTGAATCGCATAGGCTCCTGCTTTATCAAGCGGTTCCTTCGTCCGCACATAGTCCTCAATTTCGTCCGATGTCATGTTCACAAAATGCACTCGTGTTTCACACATCCGCTGAATCATGCGCCCGGAAGTTCCATGTATCAGCGTCAGGCCGGAGAAAACACTGTGCCATTTGCCGGAAAGCATCCGTAGCATCTCCCTGGCGCGCTCTTGCGTTGCGGGTTTCCCCAGAACACACTGCGCATAGACCAGCGTATCCGCAGCCAATACCAGCGCATCCGGATGATGCAGCGCAACAGCCTGCGCCTTGCGCCGCGAAATCTCCAGCACAGCGGCATCCGGCGGACCGGAAAAGCTTTCGTCCGCATCCGATACCTCGATTGTAAAGGGAATACCCATTGTTTCAAGGATTTCTTTGCGCCTTGGCGATCCGGAAGCCAGGATCAAAGGCAGTGCCAACTCCGCCATACGCCCCTCCAGCAAAAACATCGTTTCATATCATTATAGCATATTCCTTCGTAGATTGCACCCCATATTCTTCGATTTGGCGAAAGCGACAAAAATATGCCTCAATCTCCCATCACGAACACATCGTTTGCGACGCAAAAAGCGCGCCGGAACCCAATTCCGGCGCGTAGAGGATTTCAATCCAGAAACTCAATGTGACTTGGCGACATGGACTTCACGCGGGCAAGCGAGTACA
>CALVTV010000065.1 GCA_944363005.1 uncultured Clostridia bacterium
TCAGAAGGTTCAGTGCCATGGGCTTGCCCATGATGCCCAGTCCGATAAATGCGATTTTCATGATGAATTCCTCCTTTATTATACTATGATCTGTTGGATCATCCAAGTCATCACCGGAACGGTGACGATACTCAGCAAAGTGGAAATGCTGACGCACGCCGAGGCGAACACGAAGTCGCCGCCGTAGCGGCCCGTTTGTGGCGGTCAACTGCGCGGCCATACCGGAGAACCTGATGGAGAGCGAGCTGTTCGGCTATGAGGGCGGCGCGTTTACCGGCGCCAGCAAGACCGGCAAGGCGGGCCTGTTTGAGGCCGCGCACGAGGGCACCATCTTCCTTGACGAGGTCAGCGAGATCCCGCTGACGCTGCAAAGCCGCCTGCTGCGCGTGATTCAGGAGCGCGAGGTCCGCCGCATCGGCGCCAACCGCGTCATTCCCATCAATGTGCGCATCATCTGCGCGACCAACCGCGACCTGCTGGAGATGATCGGTCAGGGGCGCTTCCGCGAGGACCTGTATTACCGGCTCAAGGTGCTCTCCGTGCAGCTGCCGCCGCTGCGCAAGCGCGACGGCGATACGGCGCTGATCATGCGCCATTATATCGCCTACTACGCCCAGAAGTTCGGCAAGGGAAACATTCGGCTCTCGCCGGAGGCGGTGGAGCGCGTCGCGCAATACGATTGGCCAGGCAACGTGCGCGAGATTCGCAACATCAGCGAACAGCTGACCGTGCTGTGCGAGGACGACCTGATCACCGGCGCGGACATCGCCGCTGTGCTGCCCCAGCCGCGCAGCTTGCCCCGGGATTTTGATTTGCAGGAACACGATGATCCCACGCTCAGCAGCCTGCAAAAGCGGCGGATTCTCGAGGTGCTGGCCAGAACGTCCAGCCGCAAGGAGGCCGCCGAGGCGCTGGGCATCAGCAAGACGACCCTCTGGCGCAAATGTAAGGAACTGGGACTGAATTGAGGTGTACCATGAAGAGAGTGCTCATCGTCGTTGTCGCCGCGCTGGAGGAGCGCCTGCGCGCGAAAATCCGCGAGGCGGCAAGGACACACGGCTTTGAGGCCGCCTTTTACGAGAGCGACGCGCAGGCCATGGATCACATGGCCGACGCGGAAATCCTGCTGAGCGCGTCGGGCGAACTTCACCGGCATGCGCGCGCGCTGCGCTGGCAGTGCACGCCCTCGGCGGGCGTCAATCAGTTTGCCGGCGGGGTGGGGGAGGCGATGCTCAGCAATTCCTCCGGCGCCTATGGCGTGACCATCGCCGAGCACATCGTGATGGTGACCCTCGAGATGCTGCGCCGCCAGCAGGACTATGCGGACGTCGTCGCGCGCCGGGCATGGACGCGCGACCTGCCCATCCGCGCAATTCGCGGCAGCCGCGTGGCGCTGCTGGGCACGGGCGATATCGGCCGGGAAGCGGCCATGCGCCTGCGCGCCTTTTCCCCGGCGAGCCTTGTGGGCTTCAACCGCAGCGGGAAAAACCCGCAGGGGCTGTTTGACCGCGTCGAAACCCGGGTGGAGGCCGTGTTGCCCGAGACGGATATCGTCATTCTCTCCTTGCCCGGCACGCCCGAAACGCGCCATCTGCTCGACGAAACGCGGCTTTCCCTGTTGCCCGACGGCGCGCTGATCGTCAACGTCGGCCGGGGCAACGCCATCGAGGAGCGCGCGCTGGAGCGCCAGCTGCGCGCCGGGCGGCTCTTTGCCGCGCTCGACGTGTTCGAGCAGGAGCCCCTTCCCCCGCAGCACACGCTGTGGACCTGCCCCAACCTGCTGATCACGCCGCACTGTTCGGGCAACCTGACGCTGCCCTATACGCGGGAGCGCGTCGTCGATCTGTTCCTGGAGGACTTTGAAAACTACTGCGCGGGCAGGCCGCTGCTGCGCCGCGTCGACTTGCGGCGCGGTTACTGACGCGCCTTGTCCGCCCAATACGCCCGGCACAGCGAGAGGTAATGCTGGGCGGCCTTGCCCAGGTAGCCGTCCTTGCGGCTGCACAGCGTGACCTCCCACGTCGGGCGCTGGGGCAGGCGGAAGTAGACCACGCTGCCGTCCGCCGCCGCGTAGGTGGCCGGAAGCAGCGCGCAGCCCAGCCCGAGGGAGACGATGCGGTATGTGCTGACGCTGCTGGCCGTGGAGAAGAGCACGCGCGGCGTGAAGCCCGCCTGCTCAAAGAGCGACTGCGTCAGGCTGAAGAGCGTGGAGCGCTGATAGATGCGCACAAAGGGCTCCTGCGCAAAGCGCGAAAGGTCGGTCTCCGACGCCCGGCGGTAATCCGCGCTTGCGCCCGCGGCGAGGGGATGGCCCGCGGGCACGGCCAGCAGGATCTCCTCCTCGGCCATCACGTGATAGACGTTGCCGTCGCGCTGAGCGGGCGTGAGCGTCGCCAGGCCCAAATCGAGCTGGCCCGCGGTGATCATGCGCTGCATGGCCGTCACGTGGCATTCCACCGGCTCCACCTGAACATGCGCAAACGCGCGGTGAAAGTCCGGGTACACCGCCGTGAACATCTCCACGCCCCGCTCCGGAATCAGCCCCACCGTCAGGTGGCGGCTGTTTTTTTCTGCGCAATCCGCGATGCGCGCGTAGGCGTCCTTCTTGAGCAGCAGCATCTGCCGCGCCGCCGCAAGATACGCTTCCCCCGCGGGCGTGGGCTGCCAGTTGCTGCGCGCGCGCAGAAACAGCGGCGTGCCCAGCTCCTCCTCGAGCTTTTGAAGCTGCTGGTTGAGCGCGCTCTGGGTCACAAACCGCTTTTCCGCCGCCCGGGTGATGCTCCTTTCCTCCGCGATGCAAACGATGTTCTCCAGCAGATGCAGGTCCATGGCGCCCTCCTTGAATGTTAGCTGTGCTAACTTATCTGTCATATATACGAATTTGACAAGCGTTTTCCCTGCCTGTATGATAATACAAAAGAGACAATCCCGCAACCCCATTTAATAGGAAAGGAGCGATGTTTGTGCAGAGCTACGACATCATCATCATCGGCGGCGGCGTGGTGGGCAGCGCCATTGCGCGGGAGCTGACGCGCTACCGCCTGCGCGTCGCTGTGCTCGAGAAGGAGAGCGACGTATGCACCCAGACCAGCGGGCGCAACACCGGCATGCTGCACGCCGGATTCCTCTACAAGCCGGGCAGCCTCAAGGCGCGCTTTGCGGTGGAGGGCAACGCGGAATTTGACCGGGTGGCCCGGGAACTGGATGTGCCCTTCAAGCGCACGGGCAAGCTGATCGTGGGCTTCACGCCGGAGCACCGCGAGCGCCTGCTGGCGATGATCGAGCGCGGGCGGATCAACGGCGTGCCGGGCATGGAGCTGATCGACCGGGCGCGCATGGACGAGATTGACCCCTCGGCCGGCGGCAATTTCGCGATTTACTGCCCGTCCAGCGGCATCCTCGACCCGTTCATTTACACGATCGCGCTGGCGGAAAACGCCGTGCACAACGGGGCGGCGTATCACCTGTACACCGAGGTCACCGGCTGCGAGAAGATGGAGGACGGCCGCCGCCTGCTGCATACGAGCCGCGGCGACTTCGCCTGCCGCTGGGTCATCAACAGCGCGGGCCTTGCAAGCGCGAAGGTCAGCGCGATGCTGGGCTTCCCGGGCCACGTGATTCAGCCGGTGAAGGGCGAATACTTCGTGCTGGACAAGAAGGCCGGCGCCTTCGCTAGGATCCCCGTCTATCCCGCGCCGACCGAGCGCAACACATTCGACACGCACGCCACGCCCACCGTGGACGGCAACGTGCTCGTCGGGCCCAACAGTTTCAACGTCGAGGACGGCGAGGATTACAGCGTCTCCCAGTCGGGCATGGACGGCCTGGCGC
>CALVTV010000066.1 GCA_944363005.1 uncultured Clostridia bacterium
TGCCGGGGCTTTCCGTGGATATTGCGCTGCATTGCAGCATGGGCGCCGCGTTCGCTGAGCCGGAAGACGATTATGCTTCGCTGTACCGCCGGGCCGATGTTGCGCTCTATTACGTCAAGCGCCATGGACGCGACGGATACGCCTTTTACGAGAGTTTGCCGGAGGAAGACCGGTGAAGCGCTTTTTGCGCAGTTCAAAACGGACGGTACGCCGGAAGAACGGCGTTGTCCGCCGCAGGCGATACGCCTTTTGATGAAGGTTTTCAGCAAACTGCGCAATATATGACAAAAACGCCCATCCCCAACGGGATGGGCGTTTTGATCAGCGCTTCTTGGTGAGCGCCTGCAGGTGCCAGATCTTGTCGTTGTATTCCTGAATGGTGCGGTCGGAGGAGAAGACACCGGACTTGGCAACGTTGATGATCTCCTTGCGGGTCCAGCCCCTGCGATCCTGGTAGTCATGGCCCAGACGGCTCTGTGCCTGCTGGTAGGAGCCGAAGTCCTTGAGCACCAGATACGGATCGGCCATGCCGCCGTTGTCGGAGAAGACCAGCGCGCGATACAGGCCCTCGAACATTCTCGGGTTTTCCGGCGTGAGGCTGCCGTCAAAGAGCATATTCAGCGCGCGGCGCAGTTCGACATTCTCCTCGTAGATATCCAAGCTGCGGTAGGTGCCGGAGGCATAGATGGCCTCTACTTCCTTGGAGCGCATGCCAAAGATGTAGCAGTTGTCCTCGCCGACAAGGTCCGCGATTTCGACGTTGGCGCCGTCGAGCGTGCCGATGGTCACCGCACCGTTCATCATGAACTTCATGTTGCCGGTGCCGCTGGCCTCCTTGGAGGCGGTGGAAAGCTGCTCGCTGACCTCGCTGGCCGGCATGAGCATTTCCGCGGTGGAGACGTTGTAGTTCTGCAGGAAGGCGATGCGGATCATCTTGCTGGCACGCGGATGGCTGGCCACCTTGGCAGCCAGCACGTTGATGAAGTGGATGATCTCCTTGGCGCGGCGGTAACCCGGGGCGGCCTTCGCGCCGAAGATGAACGTCCGCGGTACCATCGTGTAATTGGGATCGTCGCAGATGCGGTTGTAGAGCACGAGGATGTGCAGCGCGTTGAGCAGCTGGCGCTTGTACTCGTGCAGGCGCTTGACCTGCACGTCAAACATCATCTCCGGGTCGAGCTCCAGGCCCTGGTGACGGTTGATCCAGCGGGAGAAGCGCGCCTTGTTCTCGTGCTTGATCTTGGCAAAGGTCTCCACGAAAGCGGCGTCGTCGGCGTAGGGCAGCAGCTTCTCCAGCTCCATGGTGTCCTTGCGCCAGCCCTGGCCGATGGTCTCGTCCAGCAGCTGGGAGAGCGCCGGGTTGGCCAGCATCAGCCAGCGGCGCGGGGTGATGCCGTTGGTGATGGCCGTGAACTTCTCGGGCATGATCTTGTAGTAGTCGGCGAACGTGCTGCGCTTGAGGATTTCGCCGTGCAGCTGGGAAACGCCGTTGACCGCCTTGGAATAGGCGATGCACAGGTTGGCCATGTGCGCCTGATCGTAGGCGAGGATGGCCATGTGGCCGATGCGGTCCCACTCGCCGGGGAAGCGGTCAAACAGCTTCTGGCACAGGCGGCGGTTGAGCTCCTGCATGATCGCGTAAATGCGCGGCAGCGTTTCGCGCATCATGCTCTCGGGCCACTTTTCAAGCGCCTCGGCCATGATGGTATGGTTGGTGTAAGCGACGCTCTCGCGGGTGATGCGCTCGGCCTCTTCCCAGGGCAGGCGCTCTTCGTCCACCAGAATGCGCATCAGCTCGGGAATGACCATGGCCGGGTGCGTATCGTTGATATGGAAGGCGACCTTCTCGGGCAGCTGGCGCATGTCCGTGCCGTAGACGCGCTTGAAGTCCTTGATGGCGTATTGCAGCGTCGCGGAGACGAGGAAGTATTCCTGCATCAGGCGCAGCTTTTTGCCGTTGTAGGTGTTGTCCTCCGGATAGAGCACCTTGGAAATCTGCGCGGCGATGGAGTCGCTCTCCTCGGTGGACCCGTTGTAATCGCCGGCGGAGAACTTCTCCAGGTTGAAGTTCTTGGGGAGCACGGCGCTCCACATGCGCAGGCGGTCCACGACGTCGCTGTTGTAGCCGACGATCGGCAGATCATAGGGCACGGCGATGACGTCCTCCGTGTTCTGCACGGAGACGTAATTGTAGCCGCCCACCCAGTTTTCGACCAGCTGGCCGCCAAAATGGACGGTCACAGCGTCGCGCTGGGTCGGAATTTCCCAGGCGTTGCCGTAGGTCAGCCACTCGTCGGGCACTTCTACCTGCTGGCCATCGACGATGCGCTGGCGGAACAGGCCGTACTCGTAGCGGATGGTGCAGCCCATGGCGGGGAGGTTGAGCGTGGCCAGGGAGTCGAGGAAGCAAGCCGCCAGGCGGCCCAGGCCGCCGTTGCCCAGCGCGGGTTCCGGCTCCTCATGGAGCACGCCGCGCAGCGTCAGCCCCAGCTCCGAGAACGCCTCTTCGTATTCCTTGGTAGAGCAAAGGTTGAGCAGGTTGTTGTGCAGCCAGCGGCCAGTCAAAAACTCGATGGAAAGATAATACAGGCGCTTGGCCTTTTCGTTGCGGCGGGCTTCCTTTTCGAAGCGCCACTTGAGCATGATCTGGTCGCGCACCGTGGACGCCACGGCCGCATAGATCTGCTTGGGCGTCGCCTCCTCAATGGTGCAGCCGTAGTAGCGCAGCAGCTTGTTGAGGATGGATTCCTTGATGGTGTCCTTGGTGTACTCGTTCATCAGAGGCATAGAAAAAACCCTCCCAGTGTAATGATTGCGGGCTTGCCCGCACGGATTGAATCAGTATGCATGGGAAAGCATGCAAATAGCAGTGTAGCCAACGCACATTATACCATAAAAAAGCAGGAGGAACAAGAAAAAATACGGCGATCTTCGCGCTTTCGGCGCATTGAAACATGCACTTTTTGGGAAAAAGGGGGAATTTTTGTGCAAAATGCGGTGTCCGGTGCGGTTTTGCGCGCATGGCAGAGGGCGGATGCCTTGCGCAGAACCGGCAAGCGCAGGCGTTTCCCGGCCACTATGCCGCGCAAAGGCGCAAAAAAAGCCCGCTTGGGCGGCCCATGCCGCCCGAGCGGGGAAGCCTCACTCGCGAACCCGGGAAATCCGGGCGCCCAAGCTGGCAAATTTCTGTTCCAGGTTTTCGTAACCGCGGTCGATGAAGTGCGTGTTGTAGATTTCGGTGGTGCCCTGCGCCATCAGGCCGGCGACGACAAGCGCCGCGCCCGCGCGCAAATCCGTGGCCTCTACGGCGGCGCCATGGAGCATCGGCACGCCCTCGATGACCGCCGTCTGCTCAAAGATGCGCACGCGCGCGCCCATGCGCTCCATCTCGGCGAGGTGGCGGAAGCGCGACTCGAAGATGTTCTCCACGACCGTGGAGGTGCCCGTCGCCGTGCACAGCAGTGCGCTCATCGGCTGCTGCAAGTCGGTCGGGAAACCGGGGTAAACCTGCGTTTTGAAGGTCACACCGCGATGCGCGCCCAGCGAACGCACGCGAATGGAATCGTCGTGCTCGTACACCTTGGCGCCCATCTCCAGCAGTTTGGCGGTCAGCGCCTCCATGTGCGTGGGGATGCAGCCGGTGATGGTCACGTCGCCGTGCGTCGCCGCGGCGGCAATCATCAGCGTACCGGTCTCGATCTGATCGGGAATCACGGCGTAAGGCCGGCGGGAGGCGAGCGTCTGCGTGCCGCGCACGCGGATGACGTCCGTTCCGGCGCCCTTGACCCGGCAGCCCATGGAGTTGAGGAAGTTCGCCAGGTCAACGATGTGCGGCTCTTTGGCCGCGTTGTAGATCGTGGTCGTGCCCTGTGCGCGCGAGGCGGCGAGCATCACGTTGATGGTTCCGCCGACGGTGGCCATGTCCAAAAACACGTCCGCGCCGACGAGCGGATCGGCCTCCGCAATGACCGTGCCCCGCTGGGTATCCACGCGCGCACCGAGCGCGCGCATGCCCTTGATGTGCTGATCGATGGGCCGCCGGCCGATGTCGCATCCGCCGGGCAGCGGCACCTGTGCCCGGCCAAAGCGGGCCAGCAGCGCACCAATATAATAGGAAGAAGCCCGCATGCGCCGGCACAGATCCAGCGGCACATCCGTGCGGTTGATCGAACTGGCATCCACCTGCATGAGCCCCTCGGCCGGGTCCCAATCCACGCGCGCGCCTAGATAGCGCAGCGTTTCCACGCTGACGTGAACGTCCTCGATGTTGGGCAGGTTCTCGATCACGCAGGGCGTGGAACTGAGAATGGTGGCCGGGATGATGGCGACGGATGTGTTCTTGCCACCGCTCACGCGCACGGTGCCCTCCAAGCGCTCTCCGCCGACGATGAGCATTCTCTCTTCCTGAGCCATTCGTGTCCTCCTCCTGCTGTGGTGAAATCGGGCGTGCATGCCGCCCATCATCTCAATTCATATATTATACACAGACACCCCCCTTTTGGCAAGCTGCGGCCATGGATTTCGTAAAATTGGATTTGGCCGGTCAAAACACAGGAAAAGTTTTCTTTTCCGGGATGATTTGTCCACGCCGGTTCGTTTTTATGGTATAATCGGAGGGAAACGCTGTTTCACGCCGGGGGAGGAACCTCCGGCGACCATGCTTCCAGGTAGGAGGTTCCCCCGGTGACACAGGCTTGGTATCAGGTATTGGCACTTCTCTTCGGTTTTGTGAGCGCGGCGGTGGCCGTGGTCTGCGTGCTGCTGGCCCTTCGGGCGTTTGTGGGCGAGCGCAGGCTTTACCGGCGCGTGCGCCGCGGGTTGCCCGGGAGCGGGGCGGCGGGCGTGTTGCGCGTGCTCAGCGCGGGCCATAAGCGCCTGCCCGCCGGAACGGAGATCTTTGTGCCGTATGAAGGCACGCTCGGCTCCGCGCACAGCTGCGACGTGTGCATCCCCTACCGCAAGGTGCATCTGCGCTCGGCCTTTTTCTGGATGCAGCGCGACGGGCTTCACATGGTGGCGCTGCATCGGGACGGGTTTCACGTCGATGATGTGCCTGTGGAACCGGGCGACGAGGCGGTCATGGGCGACGGGGCGATGGTCACCGTCGGGGAACTGAAGATGGTCCTGCGCCTGCGCGGGGTGTCGAGCGCCTCGGCAGAGCCGGTGAGCGGGCCCTATGTGACCTCGGCGCGCCGCAGCAAGGCCCAAAAGGGCCGGGGCGACGGCTTGGGCGCGCCGGGCAAGGGCGAAATGCGCAGGGAGAAAAAACTCGAGGAGAAGAAGCGCAAGCAGGCGGAAAAAGCCCAAACCCGAAAGGGAAAAGACAGCGATGCGCGGAGGTGAATGCATGACCGGCAAACGGCAGGTGTATACGGCGCGGGCGAAGCAGAGCGGGGAGGAGACGAAGCCGCGCAAAAAGCGCGAGCCGCAGGATTCCCCTGCGCGGCGCACGCGGGGAGCAACCCGGCGCGCACCGGAGGAGAAGACGGAAGAGACGGCGCTCAAACGCGCGCAGGAGCGGCGCGCAGCGCCCGCCGCGCGCAGGCAAAAGCGCGAGCGGGAAAAAGCCGGAACGATGGCGCGCGAACGCAAGCGGGTGTTGGTGCGCTCGGGCGGATTCGGGGTGATGCTCATCGCCCTGTTGACGGCGGTTTTCGATGCGCTGGGGCTGCTGCTTTGCGCGGTGCGCACGGAGGGCGTGCTTGACGCGCAGGCGCTCACCATGATCGCGGTGATGGCACCGCTGGCGCTTTTGACCACGGCGCTGTTGCCGCGGGTGGCGCCGGTCGATCCCCTGCTGATGGCGCTGACCAACTTTTTATGCGGGGTGAGCGTGGTCATCCTGTATACCGTCTCCCCGGACCGCGGCGTGCGGCAGATGGTCTTTTACGTGGCGGGCCTGTTTGTCATGCTGGTGATGGCGCTGGTCGTCTCCCGGCTGCACCGCTGGCATGGGCTGACGCTGCTGGCGATGGTGCTGGGCATTGGCGCGCTGATCCTGCCGCTGGCGTTCGGCGAATGGAACTACGGTGCGAAGAACTGGGTTTCCCTGCCGCTGATCGGCTCCTTTCAGCCCAGCGAGCTGGTCAAGCTCTCGCTGCTTCTGGCGCTGGCGTATTACTTCGGCGCGCACCGAACCGTATTGCAGATGATGCCGGCGCTGCTGTTCGCGGCGGCCTGCCTGGGGCTGCTGATGCTTCAGCGCGATCTGGGCACGGCGCTCATCTATTACCTGACGACGTTGGCGCTGTTTTACGTCGCCTGCGGCAATATGCCGCTCACGGCCCTGGGCCTGGGCGGCGGCGTGGCGGCGGCTGTGCTCGGTTACCAGATGTTCGCGCACGTGAAGGTGCGCGTGGCCATGTGGCAAAACCCCTGGAGCGACGCGCTGGACAAGGGATATCAGATCATTCAGGCGCTGCTGGCGATCGGTTCGGGCGGGCTCTTTGGCGTGGGCCTGGGGCAGGGCACGCCGGAAAAGATCCCCGCGTATTACAACGACTTCATCTTCGCCGTCGTCTGCGAACAGCTGGGCATCGTGTTCGGCATCTGCCTGATCGCGGTGTATGTGCTGCTCGTGCTGCGCGGGATCGAGGTGAGCATGCGCTCGCGCCGCTCGTTTGACCTGCTGCTGGGCTGCGGGGTGATGATGCTGCTGGGCGTGCAGACGTTCATGATCGTCGCGGGCGTCATCAAAATGATCCCCCTGACGGGCGTGACGATGCCGTTTATGAGCTATGGCGGCTCCTCGCTGATCTCCTGCATGGCCATGATGGGCATGATGCACGGCATCAGCGGCCGCACCCGTGAGGAGATGGAAGAAGAAATCCTCACGGCGCGCGCGTGAGGGAAGGGACGTGGTCGTATGAGAGTCATCCGGCGGCGCATTCGCCTGCTGGTCATGATGCTGCTGTGCATGTTTGCGCTGATGATCGCCTATTTCTGCTATTCGGTCTACTTCTACGGCGGGCGCTGGGTGTCCAACGTCCATAACCCGCGCATCGCGGACGGCAAGCAGAAGGTCATCATGGGCACGGTCACCGACCGGGACGGCACGGTGCTGGCCTATACCGACGAGGTGGGCGAGCGGCAGTACAACAGCAATCTCCAGACGCGCATGGCCGTCTGTCAGGTTGTCGGGGACGACGGCGGCAAGGTTTCAACCGGTGTGGACACCTTCCACGCGCAGTACCTGCTGGGGTTCAAGGCGAGCGTGTTTGAGCGCATTTCCGACGCGATCACCGGCACGCCCCAGCGCGGCGACGACGTGCAGCTGACGATTTCCGAGCGCCTCTCGCGCTACATCAGCGAGCAGTTCCCCGAGGGCAAGCGCGGCGCGGTCGTCGTGCTCAATTACAAGACGCAGGAGATCCTGGCGATGGTGTCCCTGCCCCAGTTTGACCCCACGGACATGGACGACGCCCTCTCCGACGAGGAGGCAGGCGCGCTGGTCAACCGCGCGACGCAGGGCCTGTATCCCCCGGGGTCCACGTTCAAGATCGTGACGCTGGCCTCGGTGTTGACCAACCTGCCGGATTTGGAGGACTTTTCCTTCGATTGCACGGGCTACTATGCCGTGGGCAATTACGCGGTGACGGATGCGAGCGCGCACGGCATGCAGACGCTCTCCCAGGCGTTCCGCAATTCCTGCAACACGACGTTCGCCGCGCTCTCCCAGGAACTGGGGTACGAGATGCTCG
The DNA here is from genome assembly GCA_944363005.1 of uncultured Clostridia bacterium. GTDB lineage: Bacteria > Bacillota > Clostridia > Christensenellales > Aristaeellaceae > Ventricola. Next base: position 7,701 of record CALVTV010000066.1, read on the forward strand.
GCGAAACGGCGCAGCGGCTGGGCTTCAACCAGAATTTCCTGTTTAAGGACCTGATTGTCTACAACTCGAGCTACCCGATCGACAACCTGAGCGCGGAGGATCTGGCCTGGTCCTCCGTGGGTCAGGGGCGCGTGCTGGCCACGCCGATGCATATGGCGATCATCGCCTCGACGATCGCCAACGGCGGCGTGATGTATGAGCCGCGCCTGCTCAAGTCGATCACCACGGTGCAGGGAGGGGAGCGGGCGCTGCCCCGCGCGCAGGAACCGCAGCGCGTTCTGGCGCAGAGCGTCGCTGAGCGCATCGAGGAGGAGATGGTCCGCGTGGTCACCTCGGGCACGGGCACCCGCGCGGCGCTCTCCAACGGCTACGTGGTGGCGGGCAAGACCGGCTCGGCGGAGGTCAGCGACGACAAGAGCGTCGCGGCGCACGCCTGGTTTGTCGGATATATTACCAATGACAACGCGCCTTATGCCATCAGCGTGCTGGTGGAAAACGGCGGCTCGGGCGGCAGCGTTGCCGCACCGCTGGCGCGCAAAGTACTGCAGAAGGCCATCAACATTGGCCTGTGATGCCGCGGAGCAAAGAAGACGGACGCCCTCAGGGGCAGAGGAGGTTTCGTATGAAAAAGAGGATTGCTTTCGTGTGTGTGTGGCTGACGGTGACGCTGCTGGCTTCGGTTGCGCTGGGCGCGGGCACGACGCTGCGCGTATTTACGCCCTTTGCGGACATGGACATGGCGGCGCAGAGCTATATGGACATGATTACGGCCTGGGAGGGCGAGACGGGCAATCTCGTGGAGGACTATTCGGGCCTGACCGACGACGTTTGGATGAACAACATGCTGGAGAGCGTGCGAAACGGAAAGGCGGACGTGGTCGTCCTGCCGGTGGGCACGGGCCTGACGAGCCAGAAACTGGTGACCGCTGAGGAGCTGGGCCAGGCCTTGCCGGATTTGGGCTTGCATCCCTTCGCGTCCATGGCGGAGGCGGACGGCAGCGTACTGCTCACGCCGATGCGCGTCAACTGGGAAGCGCTGTACATCAACACCGACGTGCTGGAACAGAACGGCCTGAGCGTGCCGACGACCTATGAGGAGCTCATCTCGGTGTGCAGCGCGCTGTCGGGCAAGGGCATCACGCCCATGGCCAACGCGCTGGGTGAATGGTCGGAGATCGTGCTCGATTGCCTCGCGCTGGCCAGCGTGCCGGCGGAACAGTTCGGCACCCAGGCGTCGCTCGACGGCGCGCAGCAGATGCTCACGGCGCTCTTTGCGGCGGGCGCCTTTGGCAAGGACCCGTTCAACGTGAGCGACGCGCAGATGACCGAGGCGTTCCTTTCGGGCGAGGCAGCCATGCGCATCGACGGCGACTGGCTGGCCTATGAAGTCGGCACGGAGCGCCGCGAGAATGTGACGGTCATCCCGATGCCGCAGCCTCAGGGCCAGGCGCACAGCGTGCTGGCGGGCATGCCCAGCTATGGCGTGGCGATCACGCGCGCCTGCTGGGAGGATGAGGCGCGCCGCGAGGCCGCGCTCTCCTTTGTGAGCACGATGCTCTCCGAGGAGATGTGCGTGCATCTGGCGGTGGGCGTGGAGGGCACGCTGGGCGAGAGCGTTGCGACGATGCTGCGCAACGCGACGGATTGCGCGGGCATCCTTTACGACGCGATTGATACGGACTTTGTGCGCTGGTCCGAATCCGTGATCTCCTCCCTGATGGAGCAATAACAATCACCAAAGAGGTTTACTATGCACGCTTCCCCCGATACCATGGCCCGGCGCCTGACGCGCTTTTGCGGCGCGGCGGCGCTTGGGCTGCTGCTGATCATTCTCGTCCCTCTGGCCGTCAGCTCGCTTGGGCTGACGGTCTTTGAAAGTGTATACGGCCGTTATGAGGAGTCCATCACCTTCTTGCGCGACGCCCTGCTTCCCAATCTGGGGTTGACGCTGCTGGTGTTGGCGGCGCTGCTCGCCTGCCGGGCGCTGCTTGAGCGGTTTGCGCGGGTGCGGCTGGATGTGATCCTGTGCCTTTTGTGGTTGGCCGTGGCGCTGTTTTGGGTGCTGGGCATCGGATTGCAGCAGGAGGTGGACTGCAAGGACGTCGTGGAGGCGGCCAAGCTCTTCGCTCGGGGCAATTACCGGCCGATGCGCGATCCCTACTTCAGCGCGTACCCGTACCAGCTTCCCGTCTGCCTGTTCATGGAGGCGGTGATGCGCCTGATTCCGGGCGTGGACATCAACCTGTTCATGCAGGTGCTCAACGTGCTGCTGAGCACCTGCACGCTGGGCATGCTCTGCGCGCTGGCGGACATGCTCTTTGAGCGGGGGCGGCGCGCGACGCAGGTGATGCTGCTGGCGTTCCTGCCGTTTTTGCTGTTCAACACGTACGTGTACGGTACCGTGCCGATGATCTTTCTGGTCGTGCTGGCGCTGCTTTGCTGGGTGCGCTATCTGCGCACGCGCAGGACGCGCTTTGCCCTCATCTATGCGCTGGCGATGGGCGCCGCCTATGCCGCCAAGCAAAACGCGCTGATCCCGATCCTTGCGGTGCTGGTGTGCTCCGCGCTCGATGGGGTGCAAACGCGCGATGTCCGGCCGTTGGGCGCGGCGGTGCTGGCGCTTGTCATCGGGGTGGGGCTCAGCGAGTTTTCCGTCTGGCAGTACGAACTGCGCAGCGGCGTGCAGCTGGGGGCGGATGTCAGCGCGTTGGCGCGGCTGGTGATGGGCCTTCAGGAGTCGCAGACATGCGCGGGCTGGTTCAACGGCTACACCGCGCAGTTCATCGACAACACGATGTCGGCCGAGGCGCAGCAGGCCATTGCCAGCGCGGACCTGCGCGCGAGGCTTGCCCAGCTTGCCGCCGATCCGGGCTATACGCTGGCGTTCCTGCGGGACAAATACCTCAGCCAGTGGCTGGAACCGAGCTACAGCACGCTGTGGTACGGCTTCCGGTGCGATTGGCTCGGGCGTTTCAATGGCCTGGCGATCCTGCTCTATCGGGAAAACAGCCCGGTGCGCGCGTTTGTGGAGGGGTACATGAACCTCTATCAGCAGGCGTTCTATGCGCTCGCGGTCGTGGGCGCGGCGGCTTGCCTGAAACGCCGGGGGGACGTCGCGGTGCTCGTGCTGCCGGTGACGGTCATCGGCGGGTTCCTCTTCCACATGCTCTTTGAGGCGAAGAGCCAGTATATTTTCGTATATATCGTCTACCTGATGCCGCTGGCGGGGTATGGTCTGGCGATTGTGGGCGACGGCCTGCGGGCGCTTGCCCGCCGCGCGTTGGGACGGGCCGCGAAGGCGCGGGGCTGACCCTCATGGTCAGATCACGCCGATCATGAGCATATGAAAAAACCGCTCCATACGGGGCGGCTTTTTTGCGCTCAGCGGAAGGGAATGAGCAGCAGCGTCAGCACCAGAGCCAGCATCACCGTCGTGAAGCAGCAGAGGAAAACGGCCTGCGCGATGTCCCCGGAGACGGGCGCGTGCGTGTCGGTTTGATCCTGGGCTATGCCCAAAAGAGAGAGCAGGAACGTGCGCGAGTCCTCGCCACGCACGTGCAGCGGGTTGCGCCCGACGACGCAGGAACACAGCAGCCAAAGCCCGCGCATCACCGCGCGCGCGGGACGGCGCAGCTGCGCAAAGGCGCGCGTGGCGTAGGTTTGGCGGCCGTCGAGCGCGCGCAGGCAGAGCAGCAATCCGCCCACCGCGCTGTTCAGATGAAGCGGGGTGCTCAGCGCCAGCAGAAGCAGCGGCAGGCAGGCGTCACTGATGAACGCGGGGCCGAGCCCGCTGCAAACCTCGCGCACACGGGCTTCATATCCTTCCCGGTCGCGCGCGAGCGTTCCGCTGTCCAGCTCCTCCTTGGTGCGCGCGGCTGGGGTCAGAAGCGCAATCGCCCGAAAGAGCGGCGCGGTGATCACCGCCGCGACCAGCATATGCAAACTGCCGGCCAGCTGAAAGATGCCGCCCCAAAGCAAAAGGAAGAGCGCGAAGCCGACCGGCTCATCGATTTTGCCGCTCTTGCGCCGGAAAAGCCGGAGAAAAGCGGCGTACAGCCGGTAGATTCCTTCGGTGATGAGGTCTGCGGCCCGGGGAAGCGGCAGGTACAAGCAGAAGGCGAGGGCGAGAGCGAGCGGCAAAGCGAGCATAAGATGACCTCCTCAAAGCAAGATGTCAGGGCAAGACGACGGGCGAGGTCGTAAAGTCACGGCCACAGGCACGCTCGGCGGGCGAAACTGCGCCCAGCGCCCACATGTCCTGCGCGCGCACGTCGAGGGCGAAGAGCGGATCGCTGAAGCCCGCGGTTTTGGTGACGAGCGGCAGGGCACAGGCGCGGCGGATGGCGTGAAGCAGCGGCGCGGCCTGGCGGCGGAAACCGAGCACGCGCGCATACGTGGGCAGGGGATGCGCCTGCACGAACGCCTCGGTGACGTCCAGCAGCACGTTTTGCGCGATGCGCGAGAGCCGCGCATAGGTGTAGCGCTTGGACTTGACGGCGAGGATCAGGCCGTCGCGCGTGGTGGCCGTGCGCGCGGCGGCGAGAAAGCGGTGATGCAGTCCCTCGCCCATGCCCGCGATGGCGGCGAGAGACGGGGCGTCCATCGTCCGCAGGCGATAGAGCAGGGCCTGGGTGAGCGCTTCGTCGGGATGGACTGCGCCGCGCTGCTCCGCTTTAAGCACGATCTGCGGACTGGGCAGGGCTGAAAGCGCGTCCTGAAGGCGGCCTTCGCTGAGAGCGGCGCGCACGGCGGTGGCGCTGGAGAGCGCGCAGAGCGTCTTGTCGTGATAGCCTGCGCCTTCGCGGGCCACGGGCACGGGGAGAATCTGCGGGGGGAGGGCGGCGAGGTACTCGAGCGCCAGCGCGGCGTTGGGCTGGGCCAGAAGCGCGGCCAGCCCGGCAATGCCCGAGATGCGCTCCGCGGCGAGTGCGCGTGCGCGCGGGTAGGGCAGGCCGCGGTCAAGCCCCTCGCGCAGCGCTTCGCGGAAGGCGGGCGTTTCCTGCGCCAAGAGGCGCGCCGCGCTGCCGAGCACGGGCAGGGCGTCCGGTTCGCAACCGAAGGACAGGTGCGTCACCACGCCAAGACCGTCCAAAAGGGAGACGCCTCCGCGGGCAAATTCCGGCGCGCTGGCCCCGGCAAAGCGCGCGGGCAGCTCCAAAACCAGATCCGCGCCGCCGCACAGCGCCATCTGCGCGCGCGCCCACTTGTCATGCCGGGCGAACGCGCCGCGCTGGGTGATCGCGCCGCTCATGACGCAGACCACATAGTCCGCGCCGCTTTTTTCGCGCGCCTTGGCCAGATGGTACGCATGGCCGCGATGAAAGGGGTTGTATTCGCAAATGACGCCGCATACGCGCATGGGCAGGCTCCTTGAATTCAGGACGAATTTGGATAAAATTCGTCTGTGTTCTTTTCAAAATTGGGAAAGTGCGCTATAATAAAGAATGTATCGTTCTGTATGCCGTTGGCTTACTTCGTTAAGCCTATTATAACACGTCGAGGAGGATTTACAAATGTCTGTCATTGACAAAATCAGAGCAAAAGCGGCTGCCGACGTCAAGCACGTGGTGCTGGCGGAGGGCAGCGAGCCCCGCACGGTGCAGGCGGCGGCGGAAATCGTCAAGCTGGGCCTGGCGAAGATCACCCTGGTGGGCGCGAAAGCGGAGATCGAGGCGAAGGCCGCCGAGCTGGGCGTCGATCTGACCGGCGTGGCCATCGCGGACCCGGCGACCAGCGAAAAGACCGCTGCGTACGCCGAGGCGCTCTTCCATATCCGCGAGAAGAAGGGCATGACGCTTGAAAAGGCGACGGATCTTTGCCTGAAGAACACGCTGTTCTACGGCACGATGATGCTCAAGATGGGCGATGCCGACGCGATGGTCGCCGGCGCGATCAACACCACCGGCGACGTGCTGCGTCCGGCGCTGCAGATCATCAAGGGTGCGCCGGGCATCAAGACGGTTTCCTCCTGCTTCCTGATGGAGGTGCAGGATGCGAAGTACGGCGACGACGGCGTGCTCGTCTTTGGCGACTGCGCGGTGAACATCAACCCGACCGCCGAGCAGCTGGCCGATATCGCCATCGCTTCCGCCCAGACCGGCAAGGCGCTGGTGGGCATGGAGCCGCGCGTGGCGATGCTCTCCTTCTCCACGAAGGGCTCCGCCAAGCATGAGCTGGTGGACAAGGTGGCCCAGGCGACGGCGATGGTGCGCGAGCAGGCGCCCGAACTGAACGTGGACGGCGAAATGCAGGCCGACGCGGCGCTGGTCGCTTCCGTTGGCAACCTCAAGTGCCCGGGCAGCCCGGTTGCCGGCCAGGCGAACGTGCTGGTCTTCCCGGATCTGCAGGCGGGCAACATCGGCTACAAGCTGGTGCAGCGCCTGGGTAACGCCAAGGCCGTGGGCCCGATCATCCAGGGTCTGGCCAAGCCGGTCAACGACCTGTCCCGCGGCTGCTCCGTGACGGACATCGTGGACGTGGTGGCCATCGCTGCGGTCAAGGCGCAGGCCTGATCCCCCCAATGCATCAACCGGAGGTAAAACACCCATGAAGATTTTGGTCATCAACGCAGGCTCCTCCTCCCTCAAGTTTCAGTTGATCGACATGGACGACGAGTCCGTCAAGGCCAAGGGCCTGGTCGAGCGCATCGGCATCGAGGGCACGCACTTCAAGCAGACCGTCACCGAGGGCAACAAGGTCATCGAGTTCACCCGCAACATGGCCGACCACACCGAGGCCATCGCCGCCGTGCTGGAGGCGCTGACCGACAAGGAGAACGGCGCGATTGCGTCCCTGGATGAGATCGGCGCCTGCGGCCATCGCGTGCTCCATGGCGGCGAGACGTTCAAGGAGTCCGCGCTGGTCACGGAGGAGAGCATGAAGGAAATCGAAGCCCTCGTGCCGCTCGGACCGCTGCATCAGCGCCCGAACATCGCGGGCATTCGCGCCTGCCAGGCGGTCATGCCGGGCAAGCCGAACGTCGCCGTGTTCGATACCGCCTTCCATCAGACCATGCCGCCCAAGGCGTACCTCTACGGCGTGCCGTATGAGTACTACAAGACGCTCAAGGTCCGCCGCTACGGCTTCCACGGCACCAGCCACCGCTACATCGCGGGCGAGACGCCCAAGTATCTGGGCAAGAAGCCGGAGGACTGCAAGTTCATCATCTGCCACCTGGGCAACGGCTCCTCGCTCAGCGCGATCGTTGGCGGCAAGGTCGTCGATACGTCCATGGGCCTCACGCCGCTTGAGGGCGTCTTGATGGGCACCCGCTCCGGCGACGTCGATCCGGCGGTGCTCGAGTACATCATGGACAACACCGGCATGGACATCCACGAGATGCTCAACTGCCTGAACAAGAAGTCCGGCTTTGCGGGCCTGTCCTGCTCCAGCGACATGCGCGACGTCAAGGCTGCGGCGGCGCAGGGCGACGAGCAGGCCAAGGCGGCGCTGGACGTCTGGACCTATCGCCTGCAAAAGTACATCGGCGCGTACAACGTGGCCGTGGGCGGCGCAGATGCGATCGTGTTTACGGCGGGCATCGGCGAGAACGACTGCGATGCCTGCGCGGACGTGATTGCGGGCTTGGGCTTCCTGGGCGTGAAGATCGACCCGGCCAAGAACAAGCGCGGCGTGTGCGGCATCATCAGCACGGACGATTCCACCATCAAGGTGCTGCGCATTCCGACCAATGAAGAGCTTCCCATCGCGCGCGATACGCTGGAAATCGTTTCCAAGCTGTGAGATTTGCGCTTGACAAGCGGGGACAAACTGCGTATAATATGGAACGGTCAACTCTGAGGTGAGGTTTTCAATGAAGCTGGATATCACGCGCGGCATTCAGAAGAAGGGCGTGGACGTCCCATTTGATCTTGTGGATGTCTGGGGTGAGGACCGCTGGAATGGCGATACCATTGCGTACGTCCGTCCGGTCAGCGTTTCCGGTACATATATGCTCGCTGATGAAACCGTGATTCTGCGTGCAGTTGCCCGCGCATGCATCGAGTCTCCCTGTGCCCGTTGCCTCAAACCTGCGCAAGTGCAGGTGCAGGCGGAGGTCAACGAAGCCTTCGTCCGCGATACGGGCGATCCGCAGCAGGAGTTCGATGAGGATGCCTACCGCTATTCGGGGCATGTGCTGGAACTGGATGACGCCGTGCGCACGGCGTTGTTGCAGGAGCTCCCCTCGCGCATCCTCTGCAAAGAGGACTGCAAGGGCCTCTGCCCCCAGTGCGGCGCTGACCTGAATGTCCATGAGTGTTCGTGCCAGAAGGATCTGACTCACAGAAATCCTTTTTCGGCATTAGCATCTTTGCTGAATGAGGATGAGGAGGTGTAAACAATGGCTCTTCCGAAGGGAAAAATTTCGAAGTCCCGCGGCCGTATGCGCCGTGCGAACTGGAAGCTGTCCGCGCCCGGCATCGTCAAGTGCCCGCGTTGCCAGCAGATGAAGCTCGCCCATCGTATCTGCAAGCATTGCGGCTACTATGACGGCAAGCAGGTCATCAACATGGAGGCCGAAGCTGCTTCCGAGAAGTAAGCGCTGTCTCTGCCCCGGCAAATGCCGGGGTTTTGTTTTTGTCTGCGGAAAACCAAAGAGGCGCGGCGGCAAAGGTTGCCGCGCTCAGCCGGGAGGATGCAACACATGGTTACCACTGCGCTGCTTGCGCTGATCTACCTTTCCTTTATCAGCCTGGGGTTGCCCGATTCGCTTCTGGGCAGCGCCTGGCCGTCGATGTGCGCGGACTTGTCCGCGCCGGTCTGGGGCGCCGGGCTGGTGCAGATGCTCGTGAGCTTTTGCACCATCGTCTCCAGTCTCAACACAGCAAAGCTGATCCGCCGCTTTGGCACGGGGCGGTTGACGGCCTTCTCCGTGGCGCTCACCGCTGTGGCGCTGCTGGGGTTCTCCTTCGTGCGCGCGTATGCCCTGCTGCTGGTTTTGGCTGTGCCGCTTGGCCTTGGGGCCGGCGCGGTGGATGCCGCGCTGAACAATTACGTCGCATTGCACTGCGAGGCCAGGCATATGAACTGGCTGCACTGCTTTTGGGGCGTGGGCACGGTGATCGGGCCGATGATCCTCTCGGCTTGCCTGACGCTGGGCTTTGCCTGGCCGGCGGGGTATCGGGCTGTCGGGCTGCTGCAATGCGTGGTCAGCGTCGCGCTTTTTGCTACGCTTCCGCTCTGGCGGCGGGATGGCGCCAAGCAGGAGGAGCAGACCAACGACCTGAATCCCTTGCAGGTGCTGGCGTTGCCCGGCGCCAAGGCGGGGATGCTGACGTTCCTGTGCTACTGCGCGTCGGAGTCCACGCTCGGGCTATGGGGCGCGACATACATGCACCTCGTGCGCGGGGCAAGCGAGGCGCAGGCCGCTTCCTACGGGGCGTTGTTTTACGCGGGCATCACCATCGGGCGCGCGGTCGCGGGCTTTGCCTCGATGCGCTTTTTGCCCAAGCAGATGGTGCGTGGAGGCCTGGGGCTGCTCGCTGTGGGGTGCGTCATGATGCTGCTCCCCGGGAGCGCCTTGCTTTCGGCGGCGGGACTGGTGGTCTGCGGGCTGGGCTGCGCGCCGGTGTATCCGGGCATCATCAAGGACACGCCGGAAAACTACGGCGCGGCCAACTCGCAGGCCGCCGTCGGCACGCAGATGGCCTTTGCCTATGTTGGCTCGACGTTCCTGCCCTCGATTTTTGGCACGATGGCGGGAACCTGGGGTTATGGCCTGTTGCCGGCCTTTGCGCTGGGACTGACCGCGATGATGGTCGTGTTGTTCAACGTACAAAAGCGCATCGTGGAAAGACGCGCATAATCACAAAACGCCGCCCTGGGAGGGACGGCGTTTTTTTGTAAGGAACCCGACGGACGGGCACCGAAGCCGGGGGGCGTTTTCCGGACAAAGGGCTTATTTGACGTCGATCTGACAGGAGCGCATCACGGCGAGCGCGGCTTCGTGAAGCGCGGGCGTGACCCCGGCACAGAGCGCGGAATCGACGACCAGGTCGGCCTCCGGAAGCGTCGCTTTGATCAACAGCGCATTCGAGATCACACAGATGTCCGTGCATACACCGCACAATTCGATGGTCAACCCGCGTCCGTCTTCGGCGGCCCGTTCGGAAGCGAAGCGGGCGACATGCTGCGCGAGGGCGGTCGAACCGAAAGTCGGCTTTTCAAAGGAGATCATACCGCGTCCGCATGCGGCGGCGATTTCGGGCGCCAGCGTCCAGCCCTGTGTGTCCCGGATGCAGTGCGCCACGGGGAGCATGCGGCCCTCGCGGGTTTCGGCGTAGTTCGATTCGTGCGTGTCCAGCGTCAGCACGACGGTGGTTCCCTCTTCTTTTGCCCGCTCCATGCGCGCGGCAACGGCGGGCGCAATGGCCTGCGCCTGCGGCGTGCCGAGCGAGCCGGTGACAAAGTCGCGCTGCATGTCCACGACGACGAGCATATCGGTCATATTCATTCCTCCTGTAGATGCGGATTTTCGTTTTCATTCTGTTCTCCATGTTTGCCAGGACATGGGCGGCGTTGGAACCCAAGCGGGGGGCTTGTCCCTCGGCCGCTCCGCTTCGCGCTGCGCGGCAAAAGCCGTTCATGGGCATGAAGCGCGAAAGCTTTCAATCCGGAGCCAAGAAGGGCCGGGAATATGATGAAGTATTCGGCGCGGGGGGCGGGTTCCCTGCCTGCGGCGCGCTTGCGGGCAGGAAAAAAATGTGTTATGCTATAGGGACAGAAAGTGGCATGCGGACGAAAACTGACCCGTGCCAAACGATTCCGGGGGGAACGATATGGACACATCCATGCTGGATTCGCTTTCGCAGATGGCGCCGGATCTGATGGAGGAGATGGAGCTGCGCGCGCTGATTTTGGAGCGCGTGGCGGCGCTGGAACCGATTGGGCGGCGCGCACTGGCGGCCAGGCTGCATTTGGCGGAGCGGGAAGTGCGCACCGCGGCGGAGGCGCTCAAGGCGGCGGGCTGTCTGACGCAGAGCGCTTCGGGCATGGAGCTCACCGAACACGGCAGAATCCTTGCGGAAGCCGCGCGGGTCATCAGCAAGGGCCGACGCAGTCTTGCCGCGCTGGAAACTTCGCTCTCACGCAAACTGAGTGTGGAGCGGGTTTGCGTGGTACAGGGCGACGCGGACCGGGACGAGCATGTGCTCTTTGAAGTGGGGCGCGCGGCGGCCCGGCAAATCCGCTTTTTGCTGCAGGGGGCGCAGGTTTTGGCCGTTTCCGGCGGACGGACGGTGGCCGCGGTGGCGCAGGCCATCACGGCGGCGGCGCCGATGGATGTGACGGTTGTGCCGGCCAGCGGCGGGTTGGGCGGCGGCGTGAGCACGCAGGCCAACACCGTGGCCGAGCAGATCGGCAGCCGGTTGGGCGGTCATCACCGGCTTTTACACCTGCCCGACGGCGTCAGCGACGAGATGGCGGAGGAGTTTAACGCCTTGCCGCAGGTGCGCGAAGCGCTGGAGCTTTTGCGCCATGCGGACGTGCTGCTCTATGGCGTGGGCCGCGCGCTTGAACTGGCCCAGCGGCGGGGCATGAACCCTGTGGGCCTGGATGCGCTGCGGGAGCGCGGCGCCGTGGCGGAGGCTTTGGGTTTTTACTTTGATGCGCAGGGGACTGTCGTCGGCGGCGCGTCGCTGGCGCTTCAGCCCGGGCTGATGGGGATTGCCAACCGCGCGGCGGCGGTGGCGGCTGGCGCGGGAAAAGCGGAGGCTGTGCTCGCCGTACTGGCGCATCATCCGCACCGGCTGCTTGTGCTCGATGAGGGCGCGGCCCGGCGCATGATCGAGCTTTTGCGCGCGTGAGCCTTCGCTTTTTGCGTTACGGCTTTGACAATCCTGCCAAAAGGTGATACACTAAAGGAGCCTGGCGGATTTTCGCCGGCCGAAACTCGAGTAAGCCCGGCTTGGCCGCGGCTTTTCCCGCGGGGCGCGCCTCCCGTTGCGCATCGCGGTAGACTCTAGGGAGACAAGCCAACATCGAAATGGAGGAATTTCCCATGGCGAAGAAGACTGTAGATGACGTCCAAGTAACCGGTAAAAAGGTGCTCGTGCGCTGCGACTTCAACGTCCCGATGAAGGACGGCAAGATCACCAACGACAAGCGCATCGTCGCTGCGCTGCCCACGATCAAGAAGCTGATTGCGGACGGCGGCCGCGTGATCCTGTGCAGCCATCTGGGCAAGCCCAAGAACGGCCCGGAGGCCAAGTTCTCCCTGGCGCCGGTGGCCGAGCGCCTGAGCGAGTACCTGGGCAAGACCGTCGTGTTCGCCGATGACGACACCGTCGTGGGCGAGAAGGCGAAGGCTGCCGTCGCCGCGATGAAGGACGGCGACGTGGTGCTCCTTCAGAACACCCGCTTCCGCAAGGAAGAGACCAAGAACGATCCGGCCTTCTCCAAGGAGCTGGCTTCCCTGGCCGAGTGCTATGTGGACGACGCGTTCGGCTCCTGCCATCGCGCGCACTGCTCGACCGCGGGCGTGACCGAGTTCCTCAGCCCCTGCGTGGCCGGTTACCTGATCGGCAAGGAGCTTGAGATCATGGGCAAGGCGCTGGAGAACGCCGACCGTCCGTTCGTCGCGATCCTGGGCGGCGCGAAGGTGGCCGACAAGCTCAATGTCATTGAGAACCTGCTGGAGAAGGTCGATACCCTGGTCATCGGCGGCGGCATGGCGTTCACCTTCCTCAAGGCGAAGGGCTACGGCATCGGCAAGAGCCTGCTGGACGAGACGAAGATCGAATATTGCAAGAACATGATGGACAAGGCCGCGGCCAAGGGCGTGAAGCTCCTGCTGCCGGTGGATACGGTCTGCGTGTCCGACTTCCCGAACCCGATCGACGCGCCGGTTGAGACCGTGGTCGTCGATGCGGACAAGATCCCGGAGGATATGGAGGGCTGCGACATCGGCCCGAAGACCGCTGAGCTGTATGCCGAGGCGGTCAAGAGCGCCAAGACCGTCATCTGGAACGGCCCGATGGGCGTGTTCGAGAACCCGACCCTGGCCGCCGGCACGCTGGCCGTGGCCAAGGCGATGGCCGAGAGCGACGCGGTGACGATCATCGGCGGCGGCGATTCCGCGGCGGCTGTGGAGCAGATGGGCCTTGGCGACAAGATGACCCACATCTCTACCGGCGGCGGCGCGTCCCTGGAGTACCTGGAGGGCAAGACCCTGCCGGGCGTCGCGTGCCTGGACGAGAAGTAAGACGTTCGCCCCGGGCGGCCTTGGGGGGCTGCCCGGGGTTCCTTGATGAAGCGAGAAAAAGGAGAACTGTTCATATGCGTAAGCCAATCATTGCCGGAAACTGGAAGATGAACAAGACGCCCGAGGAGGCCGTCGAATTGGTGACTGCCCTCAAGCCGCTGGTGGCGGACGCCGCCTGCGATGTGGTGGTCTGCACGCCCGCGGTCAACTTTGCGGCGGTTTCCAAGGCTATCGAGGGCACCAACATCAAGCTGGGCGCCCAGAACATGCACTGGAAGGAGTCCGGCGCGTACACCGGCGAACTGAGCGCGGCGATGCTCAAGGCCTGCGGCGTGGAGTACGTCATTCTGGGCCACAGCGAGCGCCGTCAGTACTTCGGGGAGACCGACGCGACGGTGAACCTGCGCACGCTGGCGGCCGTCAAGGCGGGCCTGACCCCGATCGTCTGCGTGGGCGAGAAGAAGGAAGAGCGCGAGGCGGGCTATACCAACGCGTTGGTTGCCTACCAGACGCTGATCGCGCTCAGCGGGCTGACCGCCGAGCAGGTCAAGGGCGTGGTCATCGCCTATGAGCCGGTCTGGGCGATCGGAACCGGCCTGTCGGCGACCGACGAGCAGGCCAACGAGACCATCGGCGTCATCCGCGAGGCGATCCGCTCCGCGTACGGCGACGCGGCGGACGAGGTGCGCATCCAGTACGGCGGTTCCATGAACCCCAAGAACTGCAAGGGCCTGATGGAGCAGCCCGAAATCGACGGCGGCCTCATCGGCGGCGCGTCCCTGAAGGCGGAGGACTTCGCCAAGGTCGTCCATTTTGACCGGTAAGCCCGCGGAAGAAGGAGAAGCTATGTCTAAGAAACCCGTTCTGCTTTGTATCATGGACGGCTTCGGCTGGGTGCCGGAGCAGGCGCAGGGCAATGCCATCTGCGCGGCAAACAAACCGCGCCTGGACGCGCTGTTCCGTGAATATCCCTATACGACCATCAACGCTTCGGGCATGGCCGTCGGTCTGCCGGAAGGCCAGATGGGCAACAGCGAGGTCGGCCATACCAACATCGGCGCGGGCCGCATCGTCTACCAGCAGCTGACGCTGATTACCAAGTCCATCCTCGACGGTACCATGCGCCATAACGACGTGCTCGTGCGCAACATGAAGGCCGCCATCGACGCGGGCCGCGCGATCCACTTCATGGGCCTTCAGGGCACGGGCGGCGTGCACAGCCACATCGAGCACCTGTTCGGCCTGCTGGATCTGGCCAAGGAGCTGGGCGCGCGCGACGTCTACATCCATGCCATCATGGATGGCCGCGACACCGACCCGCATTCCGGCAAGGGCTTCCTGCGCGACGTGCAAAACAAGCTCGATGCGCTGGGCATTGGCAAGATCGCGACGGTCACCGGCCGCTACTACGCCATGGACCGCGATTCCAACTGGGACCGCATTGAAAAAGCGTATGCCGCGTTTGTTTACGGCGAGGGCGAGCACGCCGAAAACTGGGAAGCCTGTATCGACCGCAGCTATGCGCAGGGCGTGACGGACGAGTTCATCGTGCCGTGCGTCACCTGCGAGGGCGGCCGCATCGCGCAGGGCGACACCATCGTCTTCCTCAACTTCCGTCCGGACCGCGCGCGCCAGATCACCCGCGTGTTTGTGGACGACGCGTTCACGGGCTTTGAGCGCCGCTATGGCCGCTTCCCGGTGCAGTATGTCTGCATGGCGGAATATGACGCGACGATGCCCAACGTCGAGGTCGCCTATCCGCCGGTGGAGCTGACGAACGTGCTGGGCGAGTACCTGGCGAAAAACGGCAAGACCCAGCTGCGCATTGCGGAGACGGAGAAGTACGCGCACGTCACGTTCTTCTTTAACGGCGGCGTCGAGGCGCCCTATGAGGGCGAGGACCGCAAGGTGATTCCCAGCCCGAAGGTCGCCACCTATGACCTCAAGCCGGAGATGAGCGCCTACGAGGTCGCGCACGAGTGCGCCGCGCGCATCCGCTCCGGGAAATACGACGTGGTCATTTTGAACTTTGCCAACTGCGATATGGTCGGGCATACCGGCGTGTTTGACGCGGCGGTCAAGGCCGTGGAAGCGGTCGATGCCTGCGTGGGCGAGGTCTGGGACGCGGTGCGCGAGATGGGCGGCTGCATGTTCCTGACGGCCGACCACGGCAATGCCGACAAGATGCGCAACGAGGACGGTTCGCCGTTCACCGCGCATACGACCAATCCCGTGCCGTTCCTGTGCGCGGGCGTGGGCGATGTGAAGCTGCGCGAGGGCGGCTGTCTGGCGGATATTGCGCCGACGATGCTGCCGTATATCGGCCTGCCGGTGCCCCCGGAGATGACCGGAAAGAGCATCATCATCGAAGGATGAATTCAGGCGGACGGTCTTCGGATCGCCCGCTTTTTTGTGCACAAAATGGATTCATACTATTCTCAGATAAAAACGAGCTATAAGCGCGAGGCGAAGAAGGGGTCTGGGGACTGAACCGGGGAACTCGCATAGTCGCGCCACAAGTGTCACTCCTTGCGATTCCCGAC
>CALVTV010000067.1 GCA_944363005.1 uncultured Clostridia bacterium
GCGACTACCGAGATCTACACTCTTTCCCGACACGGCGCTCTTCCGATCTGGTGTCGGAGTAGGCGTCGGTGTCGGAGTAGGCGTCGGCGTCGGAGTAGGCGTCGGCGTCGCATTCAGCTCGACAAGCATAGTGTCCAACTGACGCAGCAATTCGCTGATGCTGCCTTTCTCAACGGTCAACCACGTGTAACCGTCCATCTCCACAGCGGAAACCGCCGCGCCGCCAGCCGTCTGAGGCTCAACCAGCAGCATCTTCTCCATCTCGCCTTGCAAGCCAAGCTCCGCAGGATCGCGGCCAAAGGTCTCGGCATAGCTGCCGCTCAACCGGCCAGCCTGTTCCAGCTTTTCAATGATCTCGATCACTTGCGCGCCGGCGATCTCTTCGCCCGGGGCAAGCACGAGCGCCTTCACGCCGCTATCCCCGTACAATACAACCGCCTGCGCGCCCTGGCCCTCTTCGTTTGCGTAGAGGGAATTCTCCTCTTCTTCCTCCTGTACCCCGCTGGCAATGAGCGCTTTGAGTTCCGCGAACGTAATAGGCGCAGGTGTCGGCGTATTTTGCGCTTCCAGCTCAACCGCTCCGGCCTCCAGATCGCTCTGTATGGCGGCGGTATCGATGCGCTTTCCCTCTGCCGCAGCCAAAAGCGCTGCAAGCACATCGTCCGAAAGCTCCACCCCGGGCGCCAAATAGATCGTCGCCATGTCCTTCTGTGCCTTGAGCGAAGAGAGCGCCGTCGCCGCGCTGGCCGCGTCCGCCCCGGTTTCATCCTGCTGCGCCGCCGCGCGGATGAGGCGAATCAGTTCCGCCGTCGTCAGGCCGCTGTTGGGACTCATGCGAATGACGAGCGAGCCGTCCTCCTGCCTCTCCGCGGCAAAGAGCGTATCGCCCTCTGCCTGCGAATCCGCATAGACGGGCAGAATGTCCTCCACAGTCTTGGCGATGCGGTCAATCTCGTTGCCCTCCAAATCATAGAGGACGATGTCGCCATTCGTATCGATGAGCATGGCGCCGGGCATAGCGCGATAGACATACGCGACGCGCACGCTCGCCAATCCGTTCATTTCGCGCGCATACACGCTGAGCGTGCGCTCGGCTCCGGGCACCGCCTTGCGCGGGAAGAATGCGCGGGCCACCCACGCGCCGCGGCCACGCAGGCGCAGAATCTGGTTGCCCCCTGCGTTCACCGTGCAATATAGATAGTAGGAATTGTCCTGGCAGTCCGTTACGGCCGTCAGGCTCAGCCGCGCGGCAGCAGCCCCGGGAATCAGCGCCGGCACGCCGCCGTAGGTGAACGTCGCCTGGGCCTGGCTTCCGTTGGCCTCCCGCGTCATTTGCAGCGAAAGCGTACGGGTTCCCCGCACATATTGCACCATCTGGGCGGCCGTCAGCCCCTCAACGGGCTGCACGTCCGTCTGTGCCTTAGAAAAGCCCAACCGCTGGGAAGCAACGGTTTCCACCTGCACGCGATCGAGCTGCCAATAGCAGTTGACCGCCTCTTCCGCCGCAGCACCTGCGCCCAGCATGCACAACAAAAGCGCCAGAATCAACACAAAAATTTTGAACTTCATTTGCAAAGGCTCCTTTCGGTTCGCCCGGAAAAAATTCATAGTTCATTTATAGCATGCCGGTGCGCAAAAAGCAAGGCGCTCCGGAAAAATGCGGAAAATTTTTCCCGCGCCGCTCCTTTTTAGAAAGAAATTGAAAAAAAGACTAGCCATGTGTGTGGATTTAAGCTATAATGAGAGCACCAGAAAACATGAAAGGGAGGGATTGACCGTGATCCAGATCATCTTTGGCAAGAAGGGTTCCGGCAAGACCAAGCGTATTTTGGATATGGCGAACGCGTCGGTGAAGGAAGCGAAGGGCAACGTGCTCTTTGTGGACGACGATAAGAGCTATACACTCAGCCTCAAGCCGCAGATTCGTTTCATCGATGCGAGCGAATATGAAGTCAAGGGATGCGACCCGTTCTATGGCTTCCTGGCTGGCATTCTCGCCGGAAACTATGACATCAGCGTGATCTACGTCGATGCGTTCCTCAAACTGGTCAAGGCTGAACCCAGTGCGCTGGAAGGCTTCTTTGCCAAGCTTGAAAAGTTGGTTGCCAACGCCAACTGCGACCTCGTCATCAGCTTCAGCGAGGATGCGGCGAACGTGCCGGAGAGCATCCGCAAGTATCAGATCTGATCGCAGATTCCGCTTTCCGCCGGCCATCTGGGCGGAAAGCGGTTTTTTCTTTTCAATCGCCCGAACGCGGCGCATTCCCCCATCAAGCCAATACGGAGGACAATCCCATGCAGATGCTTTCCACGCGCGGCGGCGCTGCCGTCACGCCGTCCATGGCCATTTTGCGCGGCCTGGCGCCGGATGGCGGGCTGTACGTGCCCGCGTCCTTCCCCACCTTTACGGCCGCGGAAATCGAGGCCATGGTTCCCATGCGCTACGCTGAGCGCGCGTTTGCCGTGCTCTCCCGCTTCCTGCCGGACTTTGACGCGCAGGAGCTGCGCGATGCCATTGACGGTGCGTACGGTTCCGGTTTTGACTGCGCGCAGATCGCGCCGGTTGTCAAGGCCGGACCCCACGCGCACGCGCTGGAACTCTGGCACGGACCGACGCTGGCGTTCAAGGACATGGCGCTCCAGCTCCTCCCCTATCTGCTGACCCTGAGCGGAAAAAAGCACGGGGAAACGCGCGAAGTCTTCATCCTCGTCGCCACCAGCGGCGATACGGGCAAGGCTGCGCTGGAAGGGTTCCTGGATGTGCCGGGCACGCGCTGCTGCGTGTTCTATCCCGAAGGCGGCGTCAGCCGCGCGCAGTACCTGCAAATGGTCACCACCGGCGGAAAGAATACGCACGTCATCGCCGTGCGCGGCAATTTTGACGACGCACAGACCGGCGTCAAGCGCATTTTCTCCGATCCGCAGTTTGCCAAGGAGATGGACCGTCAGGGGCGTGTGCTCTCCTCGGCCAACTCCATCAACTTCGGCCGTCTCGTGCCGCAGATCGTCTACTATTTCTCGGCCTATGCGGATCTGCTCGGCGAAGGCGCCATTCGCATGGGGGATGCGGTCAATTTCAGCGTTCCGACCGGCAATTTTGGCGATATTCTCGCCGCCGATTACGCCCAAAAGGCCGGGCTTCCCGTCGGCAAGCTGATCTGCGCCAGCAACGAAAACAACGTGCTGACCGATTTCATCCGCACCGGCACCTACGATATCCGCACGCGCGCTTTCCATCGCACGATCTCTCCCTCGATGGACATTCTGATCTCCTCCAACCTTGAGCGCCTGCTCTTCGACCTCTCCGGCCGCGACGGCGCGCGCATTCAGGAGCTGATGACCCGTCTTTCGCAGGACAAGGTCTACACGATCGCCCCGTCCATGCTCGATGCCCTGCGCGCGCGCTATGCCGCCGGTTACGTGGACGAAGCCGGCATCCGGGCGGAGATTGCGCGGGCCTGGCGCGACGACCACATTCTCATGGACCCGCATACGGCGGTGGCTTCCGCCGTGCTGCGCGAATATCAGCAGGAGACGGGCGATTCCACGCCCAGCGTCATCGTCTCCACCGCCAGCCCGTACAAGTTCGGCGCGGCGGTGCTCGAGTCCATTTCCGGCTCTGTTTCGGGCGACGACTTCACCTGCTGCCAGGCGCTCTCCGAGCTCACCGGAACAAGTGTGCCGGACGCCATCGCGCGCCTGCCCCAGCTGCCCGTGCGCCACAACGCCGTTTGCGACAAGGACGCCATGGCGCAAGCCGTGCTGGACGCCCTGCGCTGAGCGCGCGGCATCTGACCACGTCAAAAGGCACCCCTATGTGGGGTGCCTTTGCTTTGGCTATGCAATCTTTCGTTCGCGCATTGGGGCATATGAAACCTGAACGCCTCCATGCGCGGGACGGGAACCGCCTTCCCATCAGATTTCATACGACGGTTCCGTCGGCTCGTAATCCGAGCGGTACGCGATGATGCGGCCGAAGTCGTTCTGGCTGGCGATGCGCAACATATCCTCCTGCGTGCAGTGGATACCGTAGCGCAACATCTGCGCCCGTCCTGTGTGCATGAGCTGCGCGGCAACCGTTCCCGGCTCGACCGTGCCGGTCATGATCACCCGCGCCCCGCAGATCAACAGCCGCCGCACCAGGTCCTGCGCATAGCGGCTATCCAGCTGTGGATCGCTGACAAAGTAGACCCCCAGCGCCACAAAGTCCTCCGGAATTTCGCGCACAAACACGTTGCTGAGCATGTCGCCCGCCTCCGGGCGCACCCACATGCCCGCCGCATCCAAATGCGACAGCTCCCGCCGGAAGTGATCGTCGGCAAAGACGTCCACGTCCGGCAGATTCTCGCTCAGACAGGCCAGCAGGCCAAGCGCCCGGCCGTACTTGGGCACGGGCAGGAGCACGGGCCGCCCGTCGGCAATGGCCTCGGAAATGGTTTCCGTCAGCTTCTTGAGCTGCTCCTCGCGGGAGTTGGGTTCCTGCGTACCGTAATCGCAGTCGAGCACGGCCAAATCCGCATGCATGTTGACGATCGGGTCGGAAGCATGAATGCGCGCGCGGTAGTAATAGTCCCCGGAAAAGAGGATGGATCTGCCGTCCTCCCGCAGGCGGAACCAGGCGCTGCCGCTGCAATGGCCGCTGCGCCCCCAGGTCACGCCCAGTCCGCCGGGCAACTCCACCTCCGCATACGGGATGCTCAGCCCTTCCAGCACGATCGTATCATCCACCGCAAAGGGCAGTTGACGCGCCGTCTCCGTGGTCATCACCACGCGGCCCGAAAATCCCTTATCCAGCAGGTATGGCAACGCGCCGGACTGGTTTTCATGGGAATGCGTCAAAAAGAGATACTGACTCTCGTGAATCTGCTCCGGGGTGATATGCGGAAGCGCATCCCGGCCATAGCAGCGCT
>CALVTV010000068.1 GCA_944363005.1 uncultured Clostridia bacterium
GAAGATGAAATCGGCGAGGAAGGAGAGGCATTCGATGATGGACAAGAATGAAAACAAAGAGATGATCGAGGCGGTAGCGCTGCTGGCCAAGGAAAAGAACATCAGCAAGGAAGTCCTTTTCTCCGCCATCGAAGAGGCGCTCAAGAGCGCTTACAAAAACAATTTCAACAAACAATACGGTATGCCGCCTTCCAACGCGAATGTGCGCGTGGAGCTGGATCGGGTGACCGGCGCTGTCCGGCTGTATGCGCGCAAGACCGTCGTGGAATGGGTGATTGACGAGGCAGCCGAAATCTCGCTTGAGGATGCCCGCAAGATTCAGCCCAGCTACGAAGAGGATGACATCGTCGAGATCGAGGTCACGCCCAACAACTTCCGCCGCATGGCTGCGCAGACTGCCAAACAGGTGATCGTGCAGAAGATCCGTGAGGCTGAGCGCGGCAAGACCTATGAGGACTTCATCGAAAAAGAAAACGAAATCCTCACCGCAATCGTGCACAGCATCGATCCGGAGACGCGCGCCGTCTATGTGGAATTGGGCAAGACCGAAGGTGTGCTTGAAGCGGGGCAGCAGATGACGACCGATGTGTATACGCCGGGCGAACGCTTTAAGGTGTATGTGCTGGAGGTTGTGGCGGATCGCCGTCTGGCGCGTCCGGGCGCCAAGCACGGCCCGCAGGTGAGCGTTTCCCGCATTCATCCCGGCCTGGTCAAGCGCCTGTTTGAGCTGGAGGTGCCCGAGATTCAGACCGGCACCGTGCAGATCAAATCGATCGCGCGCGAGGCGGGTTCCCGCACGAAGATGGCCGTCTATTCCAGCGATCCGATGATCGATCCGGTCGGTTCCTGCGTGGGCCCGCGCGGTCAGCGCGTGGATCGCGTGGTGACGGAGCTGCGCGGGGAGAAGATCGACATCATCAAGTGGTCTGCCGATCCGGCGGAATTCGTCGCCAACGCACTGAACCCGGCGCACGTGGTGAACTTGTTCGTTTCCGAAAAGGATAAGGCCTGCCGAGTGGTCGTGCCGGACAATCAGCTGTCTCTGGCGATTGGCAAGGAGGGGCAAAATGCCCGCCTGGCTGCGCGGCTGACGGGCTGGAAGATTGACATCAAGAGCCAGAGCCAGATCGATGAGCAGATGATGCTCGAAGAACAAGCGGCGGACGATCAGGCGCCTGCGCTTGAGTAAAGGCGGTGAACGCCGATGAAGACACGCAAGATTCCCATGCGCATGTGCGTAGGGTGCCGCGAAATGAAGGAAAAGCGAGCGCTTTTGCGCATTGTCAAGAATGCCGAAGGAGCAATCAGCTTTGACCGTGTGGGCAAAGCGCCGGGGCGCGGCGCCTATGTGTGCAAAAGCGAGGAATGCCTGACAAAAGCTGTGCGCCAGCATCAATTGGAGCGCGCGCTGGAAACGAAAATTGACGAGGCGGTTTACCAACAGCTGATGGAGGAAATCCATGCCGATTGAGCAAGATGCGTTTTTTTCCATGCTGGGTTTGGCCATGCGTGCGGGTCAGTTGACGTTCGGTGAAGACAGCGTGCGAAAGGCGATCGCTTCGGGAACAGCGGGCTTGGTTCTGCTGGACGACGGTGCATCGGAAAATACTAAAAAGCGGATGCGCGACAGCTGTTCCTATTATGCCGTGCAGCTGTTGGAAACCGAAAAAACGCCCCTGGGCACGGCGGTTGGCCGCAGCGGGCGCATGAGCGTGGCGGTGAAAAAAGGACCGCTGTGCGACAGGCTGATCGAACTGGCGCGTCAGAATGACGCGGCAACTTTGGAAGGGTAACAACACTACTGTTTGTGATAACGCGATTTGCGGGGGTGCAAGGGCAGAATGTCCAAGATAAAGGTTCAAGATGCAACAAAGGAACTGAGCCGCGGAGCGGCCAAACTGCTGAGCGACGTTTCCGGCGTGCGCCAGCAGGCGGAAAAGGCGCTCGCTGAACTGCGCAAGATTGAAAACAGCTTCATGCAGCAGGAAGAAGCTCAGCGCGAGGAAAAACGCCGCGAGGAACAGGAGAAGGCGCTCAAATCCCAGAGCAAGGCCTGGACGATGCCGGATGATGTACCCGTCGTGGAGGAAAAGAAGGAAGCGCCCAAGCCCGCAGCAGAAGCGCCCAAGCCTGCGGCACCCGCAGCGGAAAGCGTAAAGCCTGCGCCTGCCGCTCGTCCTGCGCAGCAGGAGAGCGCACCGCGCGCCGCAGCGCCGGAGCGCACTGCTAACCAGCCGCCGCGCCCCGCGCAGCGCGAGGGCACGTTGCGTCCTGTGACGCAGGAGCGCCCCCAAGGAACCGCACGGCCCGCTGGCAGGGACGGGTTTGCCCCGCGCGGCCAGGGTGCGCAGGGCCGTCCGATGGCTCAGGGAGGACAGCGTCCGCAGGGTGCTCGTCCCATGGGTCAGGGAGCGCCTCGCCCGCAGGGGGCACAGGGCCGCCCGGCCGGTGGCCGTCCAGCGCAGGGACGCGGCCCCAAGGGACCGGAACTGATGCCAACGGTGGAGAAAGAGCGCGTTTCCAACTACGATCCCAACAAGAAACTGCGCCAGCGTCAGCATGATCCGGAGCATCAGACCGTCAAAAACCGCAAGCAACTTGCGCGCGAGTCCGGCTATGGTATGGATGACGATGTCGTGCGCGGCCGCCGCAAGAAGGGCAAGCAGCCGTCTGCTCAGCAGATGATGGCGCCCATCAAGATTGAGACGGCTTACATGACGGCGGAGACCATCACCGTACGCGACTTGACGGAGCGCATTGGCAAGCCGGCCAGCGAGATCATCAAGAAGCTGATGCTGCTGGGCATCATGGCCACGATCAATCAGGAGCTTGACTACGATACGGCGTCCCTGGTGGCTTCCGAGTTTGGCGTTACGCTCGAGATGAAGCTCGACAAGACGGCAGAGGATGCGCTCGTCGCCGAAAACGTCGAGGATAAGGAAGAGGACCTGATCACCCGTCCGCCGGTTGTCACCATTATGGGTCACGTCGATCACGGCAAGACTTCTTTGCTCGACTATATCCGCAAGACCAAGGTGACTGCGGGCGAAGCTGGCGGCATTACGCAGCATATTGGCGCGTATACGGCCAATGTCAACTGCCGTCAGGTCACCTTCCTGGATACCCCTGGCCACGAGGCGTTCACGGCGATGCGCGCGCGCGGCACGCAGGCGACGGACATTGCTATCCTGGTTGTCGCGGCGGACGATGGCGTCATGCCGCAGACGGTTGAGTCGATCAACCATGCCAAAGCGGCAAATTGTCCGATCATTGTGGCAATCAACAAGATTGACAAGCCGGGTGCTGATCCGGAAAGCGTCAAACAGGAACTGACCCGCTATGATCTTGTGCCCGAAGAGTGGGGCGGCGACACGATTATGGTGCCGGTTTCGGCGCATACGGGCGAGGGAATTGACGATCTGCTGGAGAACGTTCTGCTGCTGGCGGACGTTCTCGAGCTCAAGGCGAACCCCAACCGCAAGGCGCGCGGCGTTATCATCGAGGCGAAGCTCGATCATTCGCGCGGTGCCGTTGCGACGGCGCTCGTGCAGAAGGGTACGCTTCACGTGGGCGACATGGTTGTGGCCGGCAATGCCTACGGCCGTGTTCGTGCGATGATGAACAGCCGTGGCGAGCGCGTGAAGCACGCTGCGCCTTCCATGCCCGTGGAGATCATCGGCTTTGGCGGTGTGCCGGAGGCGGGCGATGAGTTCATGGCCGTTGAAGATGAAAAGCTGGCCCGTCAGGTTGTGGAAGAGCGTGCCGCGAAGGCTCGTGCATCCATGGTCAAGGCGACATCCGCGTCTACGCTCGAGGAGCTCTATAGCAAGCTGGAGGCTGGCGAGATCAAGGATCTGAACATCATCATCAAGGCCGATGTACAGGGTTCCGTGGAGGCTGTCAAGCAGTCTCTTGAAAAGCTCTCCAACAACGAAGTGCGCGTGCGCACGATTCACAGCGGCGTAGGTGCGATCACGGAAAACGATGTGATGCTTGCCGGCATCGACGGCGCAATCATCATCGGTTTCAATGGTCGCCCGGACGCCAAGGCACGCGAGGCGGCAACCCGCGACGGCATCGACATCCGTTACTATCGCGTCATCTATCAGGCGATTGAGGACATGGAGAAGGCCATGAAGGGCCTGCTTTCCCCGGAGTTCCGGGAGAATGTGCTCGGTCATGCCGAGGTGCGCAATGTGTTCAAGATCACAGGCGTTGGCACCGTCGCCGGTTGTTACGTCACCGACGGCCTCATTCAGCGCAATGCGCAGGTGCGCCTGATGCGCGACAATGTGGTTGTTTATGAAGGAAAGCTTTCCTCCTTGCAGCGTTTCAAGGATGCGGTCAAGGAGGTCAAGGACGGCTATGAGTGCGGCGTCTGCCTGGAAAACTATACGGATATCAAGGAAGGCGACGTCATCGAGTGCTTCGTGATGGAAGAGATTCCGCGCTGAGCATCGAATGGAGAGGGAATGTAATTTGGCGACACAGCAATTTGAACGCACGGACCGCATTGCGTCGGAGATCATGCGCGAGGTGGAGCGGATCATCCGGGAGGATGTCTCCGATCCGCGCACGCAGTGCATGTTCTCCATCACGCATGTGGACGTGACGCGTGATCTTCGCTATGCGAAGGTTTACGTCAGCATCTATGAAGAGGATAAGCGTGAGCCGATGATGAAGGCGCTCAAGAGCGCGGCGGGCTTTATCCGCCATAATCTCGGCCGCAGGGTACAGCTTCGCTACACACCTGAGCTTCTCTTTGAGCTGGATACGACGATTGAGTACGGCGTGCATATCGCAAGCCTGATCAATCAGGTGAGGAAGACGGAGGGAAGTCAGTCGGATGAGGATGTCTGAGGACTGGCTTTGCAGGGTTCGCAAGGCGAAGCGCATGGCGTTGATCGCCCACGTTTCCCCCGATGGGGATAGCGTGGGCGCGACGCTGGCGTTGCGCCTTGCTTTTTTGTCCCTGGGCAAAGCCGTGGATGTGGTTTGCGACGGCGTCATACCGCGCAATTTGTCCTTTTTGGAAGGCGTCGATGCTTTTTTGACGCCCGAACAGGTGGAAGGTTCTTACGACACGGCAATGGCTGTCGATGTTGGAGACCGTCTGCTGCTGGGGAAATCTGCGCCCGTGTTTGATGGGGCACAGGTTCGCCTGGTGATCGATCATCACGCGACGAACCCGGCGTATGGCGATGTGAATTTTATTGTGCCGGGAGAGGCAGCCTGTTGTGTACTGGCTTATGAGGCGATTGTAGCGCTGGGCGTGCCGCTGACGGCTGCTATGGGAACTTGCCTGATGACCGGTTTGTCAACGGATTGCGGGCATTTTCAATATCCCAATACGACGCCTGCCGCGCTGTATTGTGCCGCAAAACTGCTTGAGGCGGGCGTGGATATTTCCTATATCACCCGAAAAATGTATCGCACGCAGCCCATGGAACGCGTCCGGCTCACGCGCGTGGCGTACGACCATATGCACTTTGAACTGGAAAACCAGGTGGGCGTGATCGAGCTTTCCCGCGAGGACTTCCTTCAAAATGGCTGCACATATAGCCAGGCGGACGGTCTGGTCAACTGCGCGCTGGAAGTAGAAGGCGTCCGCATGGCAGTGCTGGCCTCTGAGCGTGAGGAAGGAATTAAGCTTTCGCTTCGCGCTGTGGAGCCGGACACCGTCAACGACATTGCACAGCGGTTTGGCGGCGGCGGCCATGCACAGGCGGCGGGTTGCACAATCCAAGCGCCGCTGGCGCAGGCGGTGGCCATGGTGCTCGAAGCCATGAAGGAGAAGCTGTAATTGATGAACGGATTTCTATGTGTGCTCAAGCCTCCGGGCATGACTTCAAGCGATGTGGTGGTACGTGTGCGGCGGATGCTGCCCAAGGGCACGAAGGTGGGCCATGCCGGTACGCTTGACCCTGAGGCGGCAGGCGTATTGCCGCTGATGATCGGGAAGGCTTCGCGCTTGTTCGATTATCTGGTGGAAAAGGAAAAGGTCTACGTTGCCCAGCTGAAGCCGGGGTACGCCACGGATACCCAGGATGCACACGGCGAACCCCTCAGCGGAGAAGGCAAGCGGGCTTCCCGTGCGGAATTGGAGGCTGTGTTGCCGCGCTTTATTGGGGAGATCGATCAGATCCCGCCGATGTACTCCGCCCTCAAGCGCAACGGCCAAAAGCTTTGCGATTTGGCCAGACAGGGCGTTGCATTGGAGATTGAGCCGCGCAAAACGCAGGTTTACGCCATTGACGTGCTGCATGAGTTGGAAGATGGGAGTTTTCTGATTGCCGTGCGCTGCGGGCGCGGTACATATATTCGCACGCTGTGTCAGGATATTGGCGCGGCGCTGGGGACGCAAGGCCACATGGGTTACCTGTTGCGCGCGCGCACAGGCGCTTTTTCGCTCGATGATGCGCACACGTTGGAAGAACTGGATCAGGCGTCCGACCTCTCGGGGCTTTTGATGGAGATGGATATGCCGCTTTCGCATATTCCTGCGATTCATGTGAAGCCTCATGCGGAGCGTTTTGTCCGCAACGGGAATGCGCTCAAACGCGGAGAGTTGATGGAAGTGCCCGACGAGGGAGCGTGTGTGCGCCTGTATATAAACGATCGGTTTGCGGGGCTTGGCAGGATGTCGGGCGATGCGATGAAATTTGACGCGATGCTTCTGGAGTAAGATATGAAACTGTTAACACATGAACAGCAGTGGCGTGGAGGCGAGACGGTTGTTGCCTTCGGCATGTTTGACGGCGTGCATGCGGGGCATGCGCAGCTGATGAAGAAGGCAACCGAATTGGCGCAACAGGAGGCGCTTTCGAGCGTGGTATATACGTTTTCGTCCCACCCGATGGCAACGTATGCGCCGGATCGCGTGCCGCCGCAGCTGAATACACGATCGGAGAAGATCAAGACAATTGCCCAAATGGGCATCGATGTAGCCGTATTGCGCCCATTTAACCAGGAATATGGGAATTTGGAACCCGAGGCGTTCGTGCGTTCGTTTTATACGGCGCTTCATCCGCGTCATGTGGTGATCGGATTCAATTACTCATTTGGCCGGCATGGGGCTGGAAAAGCCGAAGACATGCGGGAATTCGGCCGACAGTTTGGATTTGAAACGCATGTCGTCCCGGAAGTCTGCATCGAGGGGGCGCCCGTTTCGTCGACGCGCATTCGCGGTGAGATTGCGCGTGGCAATATGGAGACTGTAACCGAGCTCTTGGGGCACGTGTATTCGCTCTGTGGGGTCATTGCTCACGGGAAACAGCTTGGCCGCAAGCTGGATTTCCCGACGGCGAATCTTCCCTGGCCCAACGGTAAGGCCATTCCGCCCAAAGGGGTATACGCGGCGCTGGCGGATGTTTGCGGCAGAACGTATATGGCGGCGGTCAACATCGGCGCGCATCCGACTGTGCCCGATGGCGCACCGACGATCGAAGCGAACCTGCTCGACTTTTACG
>CALVTV010000069.1 GCA_944363005.1 uncultured Clostridia bacterium
CGCGTCCATGCAGTCCATGGTTGAAGAGTCCCGCTGGTGGGAGATCGCCGAGAAGGAAGGCTTCATCGTGATCTTCCCGCAGGGCTATGTCCGCGACATGCCTGAGCGTGGCAACGTGCCCTGCGCCATGTGGGTGGGCGGCGCGTTTGCCATCGAAGGCGTTGACCCGAACGTGGACGTCGATTGCCTGAACGCGATCCTCGACAAGACCGAGGCCGAATACAACGTGGACAAGACCCGCATCTACGTGACCGGCCACTCCAACGGCTCCATGATGACCCTGACCCTGGGCTCGGCCAACCCCGAGCGCTTCGCGGCCATCGCGCCGATCGCGGGCTTCTCCGGTATCAACTTCACCACCGATACCCTGCTCCCGACCTGGATCCTCTACGGCGAGTACGAGACGGCGATGTCCAACCTGGTCGAAGGCGGCAGCACCGTTTCCACCCTGCAGGCGCTCAACGCCCAGAACGGCGTGAACGAGACGACGCTCGAGAAGAGCGAGCAGTACGACGGCCAGTGGCAGACCGGCACCTTCTCCAACGCGGACGGCGTGCCGATGGTCAAGTTCACGAATGTCCTGCGCACTTCCCACATCTACATGCCGGAAGAGCCGCAGCAGATCTGGTATGAGTTCTTCAGCAAGTACAGCCGCGGCGAAGACGGCACGCTCTATTACGAGGGCGAACCGGTGTCCGCCGGCGAGTACGCGGCCGACACCACCTGGTATGCGCCCGCGGAAACCGAGAACAAGTAATTGAATACCACAAGGCCCCGGGAGGAAACTCCCGGGGCCTTTGTATGTTGCCGCCTGCACCGTCCTTTCCCGAAGGGGGCGAACCTTGCCCGGCGAAGCGTCGCCAATCGCAAGGAGCGCCGGAAGCGGCGCGACGATTCGAGTTTCCCGGTTCAGACCCCTTCTTCGCCTCGCGCTTATCGCTCGCTGAGAATAATATGAGGCAGCTCAAGGCCCCGGGAGGAAACTCCCGGGGCCTTGCATCCCCTCACTCGATGGGGAAGTCGAAGTACGTGTCCGGATACGGCTCCTCGCGCAAACCGTAATGCCACCATTCCTCGCTGTAGGCCGCAAACCCGGCCTGCTCCATGCCCGCGCGCAAGAGGCTGCGGTTTGCCCGCGCCTTCGGGGAAAGGCCCGGCGCATCGTGCGCGGAAACCTTGGAAAACCAGTCGAATTCGCCGCCCATCTCAAGCGGGTGGCCAAGCGCGTCAACGAGCGTCAGATCGACAGCGGAGCCGCGCGAATGAGCGGACCGTTTGGCGATGTACCCGCGCGCAAAGAGCGCCGTTTTGTCAAGATCCGGATAGAATTCCGCCTTGCCGAGCGTATCCCCGGCATCCTGCGCCCAGCGCACGAAGTGATCCACGGCGCGCTGAGGGCGGTAGGCGTCGTAGATCAGCAGGCGCAGGCCCTGCCGGGCAAAGCAATGAGCGGCTTCCCGCAAGGAGGAAGCCGCTTTAAGCGTGAGCACCGCGCGCGAAGCGCCGTATCCGTCGGCCGGACGCCCCATGAAGTTGTGCGTCCCGGCATAGCGGATATCCGTTAGCACATCGGGAATGACCGCCCGCACGTCGGTAAAGCCCACAGGCAACATGTTTACAGGTGCTTGTCGAAGTAGTCGAGCATCAGCTCAAACTCTTCGGGCAGATAGTCGTGTTCCAGGCCCTCGTAATAGTGGAACTCCAGGTTGTCGATAGCGTCGTAGAGCGCGTAGACCTCTTCCATCTTCTCCTGAATGTAGCGCACGCCCTCCACCGGGCTGCCGATGTCCTGATCGCCCATCAGCTGCATGTAGGGACGGGGCGCGATCAGGCTGACCACGGTCTCCGTGTCGAACTTGGCCAACATGCCCGGCACCCAGTTGAAGAACGCATGCCACTTGATGTTGCCGGTCTTGATGAAGTCCTGCATGCGCGTCAGGCAGGCCACGCTGACCGTCGCCTTCACGCGCTCATCCAGCGCGGTGAGCCAGTTGGCGCGCGTGCCGCCCATGCTCATGCCCGTCACGCCGATGCGCTCCGGGTCGATCTCCTCGCGCGTGCTCAGGTAATCCAGGGCGATCTGGTCGTCGCGGATGATCATGCCCATGTAGGAGATGCCCTGAACGGTCCAGTACTTGTAAAGCGAAGCCTCTTCCGCCAGGCCGGTTTCCTTTTCCTCCGTACCCGGCACGTAGCCCGGGCCCATGCCGCTGCGCGTGGTGAACGCATAGGCGTCGATGACCATCACGACATAGCCGCGCTCGATGAATTCATCCAGCAGCGGATGGCCCTCGTCGGCCAGCGGCCAGGAGAAGAGCAGCTCGTTCTGGCCCGTCTCAAACTCGTCGCCGTGGTAGTGCAGGTAGAGGATCGCGGGCGCCTTTTCCGTCAGATCCTTGGGGATGTAGATGGAACCGGGGATACGGTCGCCGTAGCCGTTGTCCAGATAGAACTTTTCAAAGGTCAGAATGGGCGTCTCGCCCGTCATGTACGTCTCACAGGTCACCGTCTCCGGGCGCTCCGGGATGTTGCCCAGCGTCTCAACGACCATGTCGCGGATCTGCGGACGTTCGCTCTCCCACTCCTCCAATGTGTCCGGCACGACGAGTTCCGGCGTATCCACCAACCGCTCGCTCCAGTCGATGGCCACCACGTTGGGGTCCGGTTCGCCCAGCGGGATATCCTCGGTGCTCTCATAGAACTGCGCCGTCGCGGCCGCCGGCACCAGCGCCAACACGAGCGCGGCCGCGGCAAGCTTTTGGAACTTCATACGTTTTTTCTCCTTTTCCTCTTTGTCCTTGATACGGGGGTAACGGGATCTTCGGCCCTCCTTTCCTTTACAAATTTCTGATCCAATTATACCCGTTACCGAAACAAACTGTCAATGAACAATATCATAAAATCAGAATATTTATTTGATGTTTTTACTATAATTTATTTTAATATTTATAATAAATTTCCTAAAAACATGTGGGCTTTCAGCAAGGTCATTGTCCGCCGGAATTCAGGTTTTTCTTGCCCGTTTTGGCTTTTTGTCAGCCGTTTTCTTAGGCCAGCTTGAGACCCTGCCCTTCCCCTCTTTCCATAAAAGAGGCCCCGGAATTGCCAAAAATTTCCATCCCCAAACCAGGCCAACGCACAACAAGCGGAGGGCGCTTTCTCCCTCCGCTCGATGGTTTTCACAGGCTTTTGGCCCAGGCCATTGCGCGTGAAAGCCGCGTTACATGGCCCGCTCCATAAAGAGCAGCACATCCTCCGTGCTCATCTTGCCCGAACGGTTGAGCCGCCCGAGCAGGTAGAGGCTTTCCGGCGAACGGGTGATGACGTTGACGTGCTCCTCGCTGGTCATGGTGACCTGAACCCCCTGCGCGCGCAGCACCTGTTCGGCCAACGGCTCCAGCCGTCCGTAGGGATAGGCAAACGCGGGCAAAAGCGTCACCTGCGCGGTCTGCGCAAGCGCGTGCATGTGCTGTACGTCCTCCACGAGCATCTGCGTGTAGGCCGCGTCGCTCTCGCAGGAGAGCCGGGTCACGCCCGGACGGCACTTGTACACGTGCAGGCCGGAGGAGTGGCTTTGCAGTTCCACCAGGCCGGAGGCCGCCACTTCGCGCAGCATATCCCAGCTCATGAATTCCCCGGTATCCTCCGCATACGCCTGGGCAGCCTGCGCCTGCCGGCCGATGACCGACACGACGGCGGGCACGTCCTTCGCTTGCAGCAGCGGGAACACCCGGGTATAAAAGCTGCGGTATCCGTCGTCAAAGACGATCAGCACGGGGTTTTGCGGCAATTTCCCCTGGGCCTGCGCGTACTGCATCACCGCCGTAAGCGTGACCGGCGTGAAGCCCCGGGCGAGAAGCGCGTCAATGTCCGCGGCCAGCTGTTCAAGCGTCACGGTATAATCGTCAACGAAGGCCGGGTTGTCGCAGACATCGTGGTACATGAGCACCGGCAGATAAACGCCCTCCTCGGCGGCGGCATCCTGTGTGCATACGGACACGACCACCAGCACGGCCACAACCACCAGCAATATAAAACCATAGAGCAACATGCCCTTGAATCCGTTGTTCATCGATCAAAACTCCTTTCCGTCCCTACTTCCAGGCGAGGCGGCGCCGGGTCAGCGCCTGGGCATACCCGCGCAGAGAGCAGAGGGACTGCACCGGTTGAAACACGACGAGAAAACACACAAGCCCCCAGGCGCTGTTGCGCACGCGGAGGGTGGGGATGCGGGTTTGAAACCGGTAAACGCTGTACATGCCCATCCCCACAAGCGGCAATGTCAGCAGCGTCATGAGGCCCACCAGCCAGGGCATGCCCATCAGCGCGAGCACCACCCCCACCAGAAACCCGCCGGTATACGCGAGATCCAGATAGACGATCGAGAGGTTGAGCGCTTCAAAATAGCCGCCAAAAACGCCCGGCTGCTGCCAGGGCTTGACGGCGCGCAGACCCTCGAACATGCCGCGCGCCCAGCGAATCCGCTGGCGGGAGAGGTCGCCCAATGTCGCGGGCACCTCGGTATAACCGATGGCCTGCGGCGCATACAGCGAGGCATCCCCCCGCGCCAGGAGGCGATAGGTGAGCACGATGTCCTCGCCCGCGCCCTGTGTCCAGCCGCCGGTTTCGCGCACGGCCTGCGTGCGGTACGCGCTGAATGCGCCCTGCGCCACAAGCGTTGCGCCATAGCTGCCCTGATAGCGCTTGATGGCGGCAATGCTGATGAGATAGTCGTAAATCTGCATCTTCTGTACCCAGTTGTCCGCCCGCGCCACGAGCAGATTGCCCGCCACACAAGCCGCCCCGCTGGAGAGCAGGCGATGCATGATGGCGCAAATCGCGGTCTCCTGAAGCCGCGTATCCGCGTCCACGGTCACAAAATAGCGCGTCTGAATCCGGGCAAGCCCGGCGTTGAGCGCGTATGCCTTGCCGGGGATCGGGCAGCGCAGCAGGCGGACGGTGCGCCCCGGCCTTTGCAGATGCACGATGGCCTGGGCGATTTCCTCGCGGGTTGTGTCGCGGGAGCCGTTGTCCACGCAGAGCACGTCGATCGTGCCCGCGTAGCGCTGGGAGGTGATCGACTGGATCGTGCGATAGATATGCCCTGCCTCGTTGCGGGCGCAGATGAGCACCGTCACGGGTTCGCGGACGGCGGGATCGACCATGCCAAAGTGCGTATGCATCAGATTGGAGAGGAACATGGCGCTCATCAGATAGCCCGGCAGCAACGCAATACCGGCAATGACCCCGAGCGCATAGATGGGCGGAAGCGCGCCGGAGGCGTCGCGTATCCACGACGCGCTCCATATGGTGGAAAACAGCATCCAGGCCAGTGCGCCTGTGATGCTCAGGAAAAAGCGTCTTTTCACAGCAATACCTCCCGAGCCATTCTATGGCGGGGCGGCGCGGGGTGTTCGGACGCTTGCCGTGCCCGGTGTTTTCTGCTACAATAGGGACGGTTCCCGCCTTACAACGCGGGTTCACAGCAACAACGGAGGAAAAACGCCATGCAGCGCAAGCGCCTGAGCGGAAAATTTACCATGCTGCCGGTCATTGTCAGCCTGGCCTGGCCGACGATGCTGGAGCAGCTGATGCAAACCGCCGTGCAATATATCGACACGGCCATGGTCGGCACGTTGGGCACGAGCGCCACGGCGGCCGTCGGCGCCACGAGCACCGTCAACTGGCTGGTCAATAGCTCGATTTCGGCGCTGAGCATCGGCTTTTTGGCGTTCATCGCGCGGGCGCTGGGCGCCGGCGATGCGCGCGCAGCCAAACGCGCCGCCATGCAGGCCGTGTTGGCCGTGCTGGTCACGGGCACAGGCTTTACCGCGCTGACGCTCTCGCTCAGCGGCGTCATTCCGGCGCTCATGCAGGTGGACGCCGCCCTGCGCCCGCTGGCCTCCACCTACTTTTTCATACTCTACGTGCCGATGCTCCCGCGCGCGGCGAGCATCATATTCGGCACGGTGCTGCGCGCGGCAGGCGATACCCGCACGCCGATGAAGACCGGCGTGCTCGTCAATCTGATCAATGTCGTGCTGAATTTTCTGCTGATCTATCCCTCGCGTACCGTCGGCGCCTTTGTCGTGCCCGGCGCGGGGCTGGGCGTGGTGGGCGCGGCCGTAGCCAGCGCCGTAGCCTATGCGGTGGGCGGTTTGGTGATCTCCTGGCGGCTGTGGCGTCATCCGCAGGTGTCGCCCCGTGGTGAGCGCCTTCGCCCCGACCGCGCCATTTTGCGCCCGTGCCTGCGCATCGCGCTGCCCAATATGCTCCAGCGCTTCGGCACGTCGCTGGGATACGTGGCCTTCGCTTCCATGATCAACTCGCTGGGCGAGGTCGCCACGGCGGCGCACACCATCGCCAATACGGTTGAATCCGCGTTCTATATCCCCGGTTACGGCATGCAGACCGCCGCGGCGACGCTGGCGGGCAACGCCTACGGCGCCAACGACGCCCGGCGAATGAAGAACCTGTCCGCGATGCTCATTCCCCTGGAAGTGGGCCTGATGGTCGTGTCCGGCTCCTGCCTGTTTGCGTTCGCGCCGGCGCTGATGCGCCTGTTTTCCTCGAGCGCCGAGGTCGTCGCGCTGGGCGCCACGGTGCTGCGAATGGTCGCCGTTTCCGAACCTTTCTACGGGTTTTCGATCATCATGGAGGGCATGATGCAGG
Organism: uncultured Clostridia bacterium; assembly: GCA_944363005.1. Classification (GTDB taxonomy): domain Bacteria; phylum Bacillota; class Clostridia; order Christensenellales; family Aristaeellaceae; genus Ventricola. The sequence continues at coordinate 6,673 of CALVTV010000069.1, forward strand.
GCGTTGGGCGCACGCGCGAACCGTTCCTGTTCAATTTGGCCGGGATGTGGCTGGTGCGCATTGCGGGCACGGCGCTTTGTACGCAGGCGCTCTCCGGCGGCCTGGTGTCGGCCTGGGGCTGTATGATTGCGCATAATCTGTTGCTCTTCGTGCTCTTTCTCTTCTGCTATCTGCGCGGAACGTGGAATCCCCTGCGTGATGGCCGCACCTGATCACTTCCTTTAAACCGCCGCGAAGCGAGGATGGGGAGTCCGAGGGGCGAAGTCCCTCGGGCAGGGTTTGGGGCAGCCGCCCCATCGTCTCCTGGCCGCGAAGCGGCCAAAGAAATGCAGTCAGGGAGCGCAGCGTCACCTGACGGGTCATACAAGAAAAGCCGCAATCGGAAATCGCGAAACTGCATAGAAACCCTCCTGTCCAAAGGTTGCGGACAGGAGGGTTTTGTTGTATGCGGTTGCAATCGGCATTTGCGCTCAAACCCGTCTCAATCGTAGGATGCTGCGCATCCTGCTCTGAGACTACACTTTTTGTTTTTTTTCGCGATTAGGGGCTACCCTTGGGCTGCCGCCCAAACCTGCCTGGGGACATTGTCCCCAGACCCCCTCTTCGCTTCGCGGCGGTTAGAAGCAATTTTATGGAAGCTCGATCATTTACTCGGTGCGAGCAGGTGACGGATCTCAAAGCCCTTGGACAGGTTTCCGCTCAATTTAATCTGTCCGCTCAGGTAGAGCTTATCCGTCGTCACAATCCCCCGCGCCATATCCAACAGATTATCATACGAACAATCGATGAATGCCTCCGCCTGCGGATGCGACTGGGGCCGCACGTACATATTGCCATCCACAAACTCGACGTGCATTGTGCCCTCGGCGCGGCCGCTGATGTGGATCTGGATGATCCGGTGGAAGTTGGCGCGCATGCGCTTGGCGTTGCGCACCTTGTTCACGCGGTCATTCTCCTCATAGCAGTGCTTGAGCTGGGAGAACGCCTCCTCAAACGGGATTTCCCCGGTGGCAACGGTCTTGCTGCCGTCCGTGATGTCGTCATACATCTCGTTATACGCGCGCGCGCTCTTATCCCAGGAGAAGTCCTTGGTCATGCAGCGCCGGCGCAGGGTATCGAACATCTTTTCGTTGCTGAAGTAGAGCTTGACCGCCTCCGACACCGCCAGGTACAGATCCTTCGCGTGGTAATTGGAGAAGGCAAACCCATCGCCCACGCCGTCAAAGTCCTTATAGGCGCGCACGGAGTCCTTGAGGCCGCCCGTCTCGTGCACGATGGGCACCGTGCCGTAGCGCATGGCCATCATCTGCGACAGGCCGCACGGCTCAAAGCGCGAGGGCATCAGATACATGTCCGCGCCCGCAAAGACCTTGCTGGCCATCGGCTCGTTATACGCGCTGGAGAAGCCCAGCTGGCCCGGCCAATTCTCCTTCGCCCAGTTGAAATAGTCGATATACTGCTGGTCGCCCTGGCCGAAGATGATCAGCTGCACGCCCATGTCCATCAGCCCGGGCAGGATCTGCTTGATGAGCTCAATGCCCTTTTGCTCGACCAGCCGGGCTACCGACGCCAGCAGCGGCCATTCCGGCTCATCGGACAGGCCGAAGATCTTCTGAATCTCGCTCTTGCACAGCGCCTTGCCGCTGCAGTCGTCCGCCGTAAAGTGATAGGGGATCATCGGATCATGCGCGGGATCGTAGTGATCCACGTCGATGCCGTTGAGAATGCCGTAGAGCTTGCCGTCGACGATGTCAACAACGCCCTGCAACCCGTGCGCGTAGTAGGGATAATGCAGCTCGCGCGCATAGGTCGGGGAAACGGTCGAAACCGCGTCGGCCATGAGCATGGCGCCCTTCATGAGGTTGATGTCGCGCCGTCCCTGGTATTCATAGCCCAGCCCGCCGTCATACCATCCCTGCGGCAGGGCGAAGACGTCCGTCAGGCTCGATTCGCCAAACTGCCCCTGATAGGCGATGTTGTGAATCGTGTATACCGTCTTGATCGGCTTGAGGTCGTCGCGCAGCACGGCGTCGTTTTTGAGGTAGAGAATCGCCAGCGCGGTTTCCCAGTCGTTGCAGTGCAGAATCTGGGGCATGAAGTCGAGGTCGGGCAACAGGTCGATCACCGCCCGGCAGAAAAACGCGAAGCGCAGCGAATCGTCGCCATAGCCATACAGGCGCGGGCGGTGGAAGAAGTGCTCGTTCTCCACAAACCAAACCGTCACGCCCGAAAGCTCGCCGCGATACAGGCGGCAGGGCATCACGCGCTCGCCCAGGCGCACCTGGCAGCTCTTTACCAGCGTCAGCTCCTCGCCGTAGCTCTCGCGCGTGCAGCGGTACAGCGGCACGATGATCGCGATTTCGTCGCCCGCCTTCTTGAGCGCCGGCGGCAGGGAGAAGGCCACGTCCGCCAGGCCGCCGGACTTGCTGAACGGTGCGCATTCGCTGGTCACAAACAGGATTTTCATCGGGAAGTTCCCCTTTCACGATGGCTTCGGCTTGCCCGGACGCATGCGCCGCGCGCGCCGCAATTCATCGGTTTTTCTCTTTTTTTCAAAAAGTCGCTGGTTATATTTTACAGAGAGAACTTCCGCGTGTCAACGATTTATACAAATCCGTGGGGCAAAAATTGCCACGTCTGCCCGCCCGGCGCTATGCCTGCCGTTCCCGGTACGCGCGCGGGGAAAGGCCCGTTTGCCGCTTGAACAGTTCCCGGAAGTACTTTTCGCTGGCAAAGCCCGCCTGCCGGGCGATGTCCGAAACGCTCATGGACGTGCCGGCGAGCAGCTCCCCCGCGTAGCGCACCCGAAGCCCCGTCACGTATTCGGAAAGCGACATGCCCACTTCCGCGTTGAACTGGCTGGACAGCGTGCTCGCGTTGGCATAGACATACTCGGAGAGCTGGGTCAGCGACAGCTCGCGGGTGAAGTTGCGGTCGATGTAGCTGAGCGCGATGAGGATCGTTGCCGAATAGCGCGGGCGGCCGCCGATCTTTGCAAACGCCTCGCGCAGATGCCCGCGCAGGTAGTCGCCGTAGGCACCAAGGGTGTAAAACGCGTCGCGGGGCCGGTGCTCAAGGCGCAGGCCATAGACCGTCTCCAGCATCAGCAGCAGATCCTCCACCGCCGTATACATCGCCGAAAAGTTGATCATCGAATAGGAAGGCGCCACCAGCTCATCGAGCAGATAGTCCACCTGGCGCAGCGCCTGGGCAAGCGTTCCATCGCAGACCAGGTGAATCAACCGGCGAACGTTGCCCAATATGGCCGTCACGTCGCAGGGGCGCGCGGTCTCCTCGCGGAATGATCGCGTGATCACCCGGTCGCGCACGCCGAAGAAGATCAGGTCGTTGAGCTCGCGCGCCTGCAAAAACGCGGTATGAATCTGCTCGTAGCCCGCATACGGCCCCACAAACGACGTGGATACATACCCCTTGACGTTGTATTCCCGCTCCCCGACGGACTGCATGTACACCTCGTAAAGCCGCTGCGCCATCTGCTCCGGCGCAAGGGCCGGCGCCTTCCCCGGGCTGAAGAGCACGCCCATCTGCTTGGAGTTGTCCTCCTTGATGAGGAACGGATGCCCGTCGTAGCCGTTTTTGGCAAGCGCCTGCCGCAGCGCGTCGTAGACCCGGTAAATGCTGGATACCCCGGCGTAGAACGTATCCGGCGTGAAGGCGCGCGTGAACTTCTTGTGCGTGCCCGTCATCAGAAAATAGAAATTCGCCGGATCAAAGTGCAGCTCGATCCGGTTGTTGACCATATAGCTCTCGATGAGCAGTTCCTGTTCGTTGCCAAGGCAGTAGTTGAAAATCAGGTTGTCGCGCACGTAGTCCGTATCGCGCTTGTCAAGCAGCCGCTTTCCCATGCTTCATGTCCTCCATTGCGTAAATTATATCAGATGCGCGAAGCGAAAAAAAGCAAAAGTCCGCAAATTTCGGATATGCAAAGAATTTGGTGCTGCCCACATGCGCGCCACCCTGTTATACTTATAACAAGATGCGCCTGAGCGCATGAACCATACGGCAAGTGGAAAGGATGATCCATCATGAAAAACATTTCCCGTCGTGATTTTCTCAAGGGCGGCGCAGCCGTTGGCGTGCTGGCGGCCATGGGCGGCGTTTCGCTGGCCGGGGCCGAAGAGAGCTACACCTACGCCGATACCATCAAGTGGGACGCGCAGTATGACGTCGTTGTGCTGGGCATGGGCTTTGCGGGCATGACCGCCGCGATCACCGCCGCCGATGAGGGCGCGGGCGTGCTGCTGGCGGAGAAGATGAGCGAAGCGCTCGCGGGCGGCAACTCGAAGGTTGCGGGCCAGCTCTTCGCCTACGGCCACAAGGACCGCGAGGCGACGCAGGCGTACTACGAGGCGCTGTGCGGCGGCCGCGAGGTCGAAGCGGACATGCTGGGCGTGATCGTGGACGGCGTGACCAACATGTGGGACAAGATCAAGGACAAGTTCTTTGACGGCAACGACGCCGAATTCATGGACTGGACCGGCATGCCCCTCATCGGCGAGATGAGCCCGGAATACCCCGAGTTCCCCGGCAGCGACAAGATCGCGCTGTGCACCACCCATCAGGGCGTGAGCGACAGCTTCCTTTACAGCTCCGTCAAGGCCAAGCTGACCGAGCGCGCTGACAAGATCGACGTCTGGTTCGAGTCCCCGGCCATGGAGCTGATCGCCGATCCGCAGACCAAGACCGTTCTTGGCGTGAAGATCTCCCGCGGCGGCCAGGAGCGCAACGTGCGCGCGCTGCGCGGCGTGGTCGTGGCGACCGGCGGCTTCGAGTGCGACCGCCGCATGGTGCAGGAATACCTGAACATCACCAACTACGCGGCCATCGGTGGCCAGTTCAACACCGGCGACGGCATCAAGATGTGCCAGCGCGTGGGCGCGCAGATGTGGCATATGAACGCCTATGAGGGCGGTTTCGGCGTCAACAGCTGCGGCTACGCCGTGGAGCCGGGCCAGGCCGCCGCGCAGATCGCGACCCTGACCTACAACGACATGACCACCGGCGCCATGGTGATCGTGGGCACCGAGGGCGAGCGCTTCGGCAACGAGTCCGAAATCCCGCGCCATGGCCACCTCTACGAGAACGGCATCTGGGAGAACCCCAAGTATCCCAACAAGATCTACATGGTCTTCGACCAGACCCAGCTGGACCTGATGAAGGCGGGCAACCTGCTCAACACCGCCTTTGAGGGCAGCATCCTCTCGGCGGCAACCGTCGAGGAGCTGGCCGAAAAGACCGGCTGCGTCGCCGAGCGCCTCAAGGAGACAATCGACAACTTCAACGCCTTTGCCGCAAACGGCAAGGACTACACCTGCGGCCGCAAAGCGGAATACATGCGCGCGTTTGACGGCAAGATGTATTACGCCATGCCGATGAACGGCCTGATCCTCAACACGCAGGGCGGCCCCAAGCGCAACGTCAACGCCGAGGTGCTCGACACCGACGGCGCGCCCATCCCGCACCTGTACTCCGCGGGCGAAATGGGCGGCATCACGGCCTGCATGTACCAGGGCGGCACGAACATCGCCGAATGCTTCATCTTCGGCGAGATCGCCGGCAAGAACGCCGCCGCGGCCAAGGACGAGCTGCCCGCTTACGCCGCCGCCCCGAAGGTCGAATCCGCCCCGGCAACCCTGGGCATGGAGACCGACCTGGGCGCCGTCAAGACGTACGAGGCCGGCGAGAACCAGTACATCGGCACCGGCAAGGGCATGATGGGCGACGTCACCGTCCGCGTGACGATGGACGGCGGCAAGATCGCGACCGTTGAGGTGCTCGAGCAAAACGAGACCGTCGGCATCGGCGACAAGGCCATTGCCGAACTGCCCGGCAAGTTCGCCGGCTGCGCCACCGCCGAGGAAATCGACGCTGTGGACAGCGTCTCCGGCGCGACGATCACCTCCGGCGCGCTGCGCGAAGCCGTCAAGGCCGCGCTCGCCCAGGTCAAGTGATTGTAAAGTGACCGCCTTCAGGCGATGGAATGCGCATCGGCGCAACTCGCTTTGAGGAATACCAGTTATACGACAATAATATAGAAAGGCCGCTCCCTGCGCCGTGGGGAGCGGCCTTTTTTGCGATGCATCGCGCGAGCGCACGCCCTTGCCCGCTTGCGCGGCCGCTCCATATATTTCATCTATTTTATTTTAATTTTGCGGTGTAATTTTTTATTCTTGAGTGAATATTTTCAATTTTATCGGTTATATATTGAAATAATTGCCAGTGCGTAGTATACTAGTATTAACAAACGAGGGCCGGACTGTGCCTTCGTCACCCCTCTACCAGAAAGGAAGGTAACCCACATGAAGAAGTCCGCATTGGTCTGTGTGCTGCTGGTCCTGGTCATGCTCGCCACGTGCGCGCTGGCTGCCGAGTACACCTACGACCCGGAGCATCCCTATGACGGCGTGATGAGCGGCCTGTTCAACAACGTGGCCATCACCGTCGAGGAGGACACCGGCTACGCCACCTATTACCTGCCGGAGGGCCTGCAGCCCTGGGCGCAGGCGGCCATCATTCTGACGCCTGACAACACGACCGCCGAGGAATTCGCCGCGAGCGAGACCGGCGAACAGTGGAAGGCGCTGGCCGACGAGTACAAGATCGCCGTGACGTTCCTGGCTCCGGTGGACGGCAGCTGGAACCTGACGCTGGACGCGGAGCGTCCGGACGACGGCGCGATCGTCAACCAGCTCTACTTCACCATGCGCTCCAAGAGCGTGCAGCTGGATGCGCCGTTCTCCATGGACAAGACGCACTGCTCGCTCATCGGCTACGGTGAGGGCGGCGCTGCGGCTCTGCTCTTCGGCGCGGAGTACGTCACCAACTTCAGCTCCATCGTCGCCGTCGATGCGCCGGCCGTTCCGGCGGAGTCCCTCGCGGTGATCGCGGAGCAGACCGTTCTGCCCTTCCCGGCCAACGACGCGCTCTTCTCTGAGGAGATGAACGTGCTGGCCAAGACCGTCGGCGCGCCGGTTTGGTTCATCAACTCCGCCACCGACAACGCGCTGGATTACTACGTCTCCACCGCCAAGGCGACGGCGACCGACGCCAACGACTACGCCGAGACCGCGTATGTCGGCGAGAACGACGCCATCCGCATCTGGGTGACGGCCAACGCGCAGGACGCCAAGTCCATCTATGACAACTTCGCTGGCACCACCAACCGCTTCATGGGCATGGAGGACGGCGGCCGCGTCGAGTTCACCACCGACATGAGCGGCGAGAACTTCATCTTCCACGAGGAAGACATCAACGGCGAAGCCCGCCGCTGGATCACCTATGTGCCCTCTTCCTACGACGGAAGCGAGGCCGTCCCGGTCGTCATGAGCATCCACGGCTACACCGCGTCCATGCAGTCCATGGTTGAAGAGTCCCGCTGGTGGGAGATCGCCGAGAAGGAAGGCTTCATCGTGATCTTCCCGCAGGGCTATGTCCGCGACCTGCCGTCCTTTGGCAACGTGCCCTGCGCCATGTGGGTCAGCGGTTCCTTCGGAGCCGATACGTTTGACCCGAACGTGGACGTCAATTGCCTGAACACGATCCTCGACAAGACCGAAGCCGAATACAACGTGGACAAGTCCCGCATCTACGTGACCGGCCACTCCAACGGCTCCATGATGACTCTGACCCTGGGCACCGCCAATCCCGAGCGTTTCGCGGCCATCGCGCCGATCGCCGGCTTTGATGAGCTCACCTTCGCGAACGATACCCTGCTCCCGACCTGGATCCTCTACGGCGAGTACGAGACGGCGATGTCCAACCTGGTCGAAGGCGGCAGCACCGTTTCCACCCTGCAGGCGCTCAACGCCC
>CALVTV010000070.1 GCA_944363005.1 uncultured Clostridia bacterium
ACAGGTAATCCCCTTTGTTCCAGCCAGCGTCCCGCTTCCCGAAAGCCAAGCGGCGTAAACACGCAGAGTACCAACGGGTAATAGGGATATACCTTGCCCAGCAAAAAGACCGTCGCCGCTGCGGCCAACGCAGCAACAGGCAGCGCCCACTGCTTGCGCCACGCCGCATACAGCGTACCCAACGCAGCCGGCAATGCCCAGAGCACATTGCGCCTGCCCGCATCCAGCACATCCCGCAGCAAATCCATTGCCGTTCGCTCTTGTGTCTGATACAAAAAGATATTGTTATAAAAATAAGCGGTAATCGCGTCTTTTCCCGCGTGGTTCGCGACAAAATAGATCACCCAGGGCAGCACAGGTACCAGCATCCCCGCCAGAAAAGCGCCCGCACGCAAAAGCACGCGAGCCACACCTCCGCTTTTAAAGCAAGCCCACGCCTGAACCAGACACAGCCCGACGAACAGCCCCAGCGCCGTATATTTGATCATCGCCACGCACCCTGCGCACAGGCCGCACACAAACATTTTTCCGGGTGACAGTGTCCCGTCGGTGCGCTCACTCTCTGCGCTGAGCAGATACACCGCCGCCATCAGAAACGGCAGGCAAAACTCTTCCGCGCTGTCCCCGCGCGCAAAGGACCGTCCCACCATCGCGCAGGCGCCGAAAAGCACCGCACAGGCCGTCGCCATCCACGCACCGGTACGCAGCGCCATGGTGCGCGCCGCGAGCATCAGTGTCGCCGTCCAGGCTACGATTTCCAGCACGAAAACGCCCAGAAAACTCGTCTCATGCAGATAGGCCGCAAGCATATGAATCCCGTACAACAGCGGCCCTTTCTGCTCATAAATATCGCGATAGAGCACCGCACCGTGCTTCATCGCCCGCCCGACTGTCAGCAGGCAGTTTGCATCGTCCCAAATGTTGATGGGATACAGCGGGGAGCACATCGAACACAGATACAGCAAAACCACCGCGGCAAACAGCAAAAAGCCATCATACCTTGCGCGCATGTCCATTCTCCCGCTCTGCCTGATATCGTTTGATTTCCCGCAAAAAAGCATCTCCGTATCGCTCCAGCTTGTTTTCTCCGATGCCTGCCACGCGCAGCATCTCCCGACGGCTAGCAGGCTGCTTGACCACCATGTCCCGAAGCGTCGCATTTGTCAGGATGATGAACGGAGGCACGTGCTGCTCCTCCGCAATCTCCCGACGCAGCGCAGACAGGCGCGCAAAAAGCACCTTGTCGATGACCGGTTGACGCCTCGTCCGGCCCGTGGTTTCCTGAACCTCAAATGCCATGTGAATCGGCTCGTCCCCGCGCAGCGTCTCCATGGCGCGCGCACCGGCCTTGAGCAACGGATACTCGCCTTGCGTCAGTTCCAGCACGTCGTCGGCAATCAATTCCTCAATCATCGCGCGCAGATTGCCTTCTCCTTCGTCGCGCAGGCATCCGAATGCCGAAAGCCGGTCGAGTTTGCGCTCATGAATGCGCGCATCTCGCTTGCCCAAGAGCACTGAGACGACCGTTCCCTTTCCATAGCGTCCTTGCATCGCCAAAACACACGACACGATCTGCCCCGCCTGTCGGGTCACATCGCGTTCGCCGCGCACGGCTAAACACGCCGAACAATGACCGCATCGCGTATTCTGTGGCGTTTCCCCGAAATATTGGAGAATCTTTGTGCGCAGGCAACCCTTTGTCGTCGCATAAAACGTCATTTGCCGCAACCGCTCGCGCGCACGCTCCAGCACGACGCGCTTGGTCTGCGCCTCCAGCTGGTTGTCCTCCATCGAATGTTCGATCAAAAATGTGTTGAGCCGCACATCGGACGGCTGATACAGCAGGCAGCAGACGGCTTCTTCGCCGTCGCGACCCGCCCGTCCCGCCTCCTGATAATAGCTCTCGAGGTCTTTGGGCATGTTGTAATGCACAACGAAGGACACATTCGACTTGTCAATCCCCATGCCAAAGGCATTGGTCGCCACGATCACCGGCACGCGATCCGAAACAAAGTCGTCCTGCGCCTGTTGGCGGACTTCATCGCCCATGCCTGCGTGATAACCGACGGCCGAAATGCCCTCATCAACAAGCATGCGCGTGACTTCCTCCACCCCTTTGCGGGTGCCACAGTAGACGATGCCGCTTTGTCCTCGGTGTTCCTGAAGGAAGCGCATCAGTTGCGCATCCCGATCACCGCCGCGCCTCACTTCGAAGTAGAGATTCGGCCGGTCAAAACCCGTCGTCGCTTCAAAGGGATTTTGCAAAGCGAGCAATCGGAGAATATCCTTGCGCACATCGAGTGTAGCCGTCGCCGTAAAAGCGCTGACGCGCGGCCTGGCAGGCAATTCGCGAATAAACGGCTCAATCTGCAAATAGCCGGGACGAAAATCCTGTCCCCATTGACTGACGCAATGCGCTTCATCGACCACGACCTGCGCAATCGGCGCCTGACGGGCAAATTGAAGAAAATGGAGTGTCATCAGCCTTTCCGGCACCACATAGATGATCCGGTATGCGCCTCGCGATGCGTGGTACAACGCCAGGCTGATCTGACGCTCACTGAGAGAGCTGTTGATATAGGCCGCCCGCACACCGTTTTGAATGAGCGCGCCGACCTGGTCTTGCATTAAAGAAATCAAAGGCGAAACCACCAGCGTGATGCCCGGCAACACCAGCGCAGGAATCTGATAACACAGCGACTTACCGGCTCCGGTGGGCATGACAGCCAGCACATCTCGTCCCGCCAGGATGGCCGCAATCACGCTCTCCTGTCCCGGACGAAACGCATCATACCCGAATACGTTTGCAAGCACATCACGTGCGCTTTGAAGCTGTGACATAGCCGCCCCCCATCTTGTCCATAACTCGTCCTATTATATCGCCCGCTCAAGGCACGCGTCAAGCATAAGGGGCGCTTTTTGTGCGCACGATACGCCCAGGAGGTGACTTCCATGAATATCTATCCCAATCTATATGCGCTGCTGGAGAGCAACTCACGCGCCAGAACGCTGTTTGACCGCGCACCGCTGCCCGTGCGCCGCCAGCTCATGGTCCGTCAACAGCAGATTCGTTCAATCGCTGCGCTCGACGCCGCAATCTCCGCTTGCACGGATAGCTCCATGTAAAGAAAAAGCAGGACGGCTCCAAAGGAACCGTCCTGTCGTTTTTACTTGGCAAATTCCGTGCAACGCGTCTCGCGGATGACATTGACCTTGATCTGTCCCGGATATTCCAGCTCATTCTCAATGCGCTTGGCAATCTCGCGGGCAAGCACAATCGTGCCCTCGTCCGAGATTTCGTCGGGCTTGACCATGATGCGGACCTCGCGGCCGGACTGAATCGCGAAGCTCTTCTCGACGCCCTGGAAGCGGGAAGCGATCTCCTCCAGCTTTTCAAGACGGCGGATGTAGTTCTCGATGGATTCACGGCGGGCGCCGGGCCGAGCTGCGGAAATCGCATCGGCGGCCTGCACCAGCACGGCCTCAATCGTCTGCGGCTCCACATCGTTATGGTGAGCCGTAATGCAGTGGATAACTTCCGGCGACTCGTGATACCGCTTCGCCATTTCCACGCCCAGTTCCACATGCGTGCCTTCCAGCTCGTGGTCAACCGCCTTGCCGATATCGTGCAGCAGACCTGCGCGCTTCGCCAGCGTCACATCCGCGCCCAACTCCGCAGCCATCAGGCCCGCCAAATGGGAAACCTCGATGGAGTGCTTGAGCACGTTCTGGCCGTAGCTCGTGCGATAGCGCATGCGGCCCAAGAGCTTGACCAACTCGTGGTGAATGCCGTGCATGTTCGTCTCGAAGACAGCCTGATCGCCGGCCTCGCGGATCTGATTGTCCACCTCGCGGCGCGCCTTTTCTACCATCTCTTCAATGCGCGCAGGATGGATGCGGCCATCCGCAATCAGTTTTTCCAGCGCAATGCGGGCAATTTCGCGGCGCACCGGGTCAAACGCGGAAACAATCACAGCCTCCGGGGTGTCATCGATAATCAAGTCCACGCCCGTCGCCGTCTCCAGCGTGCGGATATTGCGGCCTTCGCGGCCGATAATGCGGCCCTTCATGTCCTCATTGGGCAAAGAGACGACGGAAACCGTGGTCTCCGCTACATGATCGGATGCGCAACGCTGAATCGCCATGGCCACAATGTTGCGCGCCTTCTTCTCCGCCTCGTCCTTGGCGTTCTGCTCGATCTCGCGCACAAGCACGCCCGCGTCGTGATACGCTTCTTTCTGAATGCGCTGGACGATCATGTCCTTGGCTTCTTCCTGGGTCATCTGCGCCACGCGCTCCAGTTCGGCGCGCTGCTTTTCCTCCATATCCCGCGCAGTCTGCTCAGAAGCCTCCATCGCCGCCTTCTGACGCGCATGCATATCCTGCGCTTCCTGGGTCAGACGATCCAGTTCGTTCTGCTTGCGCTCAAGGGAAGTCTCGCGCGCATCCAGATTGTCCGCCTTCTTGTCCAGCGTTTCCTCGCGCTGCGCAACGCGGCGTTCGCTGCGCTGCACTTCGTTGCGGCGGTCGCGAATTTCGCGATCCAACTCATTTTTGAGGCGAATGACTTCTTCTTTGGCCTCCAGAATGCTTTCCTTTTTCTTTTCCTCGGCACGGCGCTGCGCATCATCCAACAGGTTGCGCGCGTACTCTTCGGTCCGACCGATCTTCTTTTCCTGAATGTTTTTGCGATAGATATAACCGGCCGCTGCGCCCGCAGCTGCGCCGACGACGAGGGACACAATTTCCAGAATCATCGATCCAATTCACACTCCTTTTTTGACAAATTCTCATTTTCATCCTATTCGGGAACGATCCGTCCCCTGCCTGTCAAAAAGTGTGTTAGGTCGACTCAGGCGCAGACAACACAAAACAAACGATAGCCCTCACGCCAGCCTTGAGGCGAAAAACGCCAACAAAGCGGCCAGACCAAGGTCCACCGCATCAGTATGGATGTATCAGACGGAGAAAAGCCTCCGTTATCTACCCGAACCCGCAGGTCGCCCTGCACACGATTTCACATTGACTAATTCTATTTTAACTTTGATCGGTCATTGTGTCAAGAGAATCTGTCAATCCGGAGAAATTTTGATTCCATTTTTGAACATCTTGTGACGTCATGATGGATGAAAATTTACGAAAAAAGGAGCGGACTTGCATCCGCTCCAAAGAAAGAATCAATCGTCGTCGTCCTCAAGATCCGCTTTGTGCGCTTCGATAATCTTGTTGGCAATCGCCTGCGGCACTTCCTCATAGCGCTCGAAGGTCATCTTGAAGGAACCCTTGGCCTGCGTCATCGAACGCAGATCCGTTGCGTACTTGAACATTTCGGCCTGCGGCACCTCTGCGATGATCAGCTGCTTGCCGTCCACCTGCTCCATGCCCAGAATCCGGCCGCGGCGCTTGTTCATGTCGCCCATGATGTCGCCCATGTACTCATCCGGCACGCTGACTTCCACGTGCATAATCGGCTCCAACAGCACCGGGGACGCATTGATGCACTGCTTGTAGGCAATGCGCGCCGCCGTCTTGAACGCCATTTCCGAGGAATCGACCGGATGGTAAGAACCGTCATACAGCTTCGCGCGCAAGCCCGTCATCGGGAAGCCGGCGAGGACGCCCTTGACCAGGTTCTCGCGCAAGCCCTTTTCCACAGACGGGATGAAGTTGCGCGGCACGGCGCCGCCCACAACGGCATCCACGAACTCGAAATCCACACCTTCATCTGCGGGCGAGAACTCAATCCACACGTCGCCAAACTGGCCGTGGCCGCCGGACTGCTTTTTGTGACGGCCCTGCACCTGAATCGTCTTGCGGATGGACTCACGGTAGGCAATCTTCGGGTCTTTGAATACCGCTTCCGCACCGAACTTGGTCTGAAGCTTCTGGCGGACAATTTCCAGCTCCAACTCGCCCTGACCGCTGATGAGCGTCTCCAGCGTCATCGGGTCTTTGGCCACGATGACATCGGGCATTTCCTCGCACAGACGGCTCAGGCCGGAGAACACCTTGTCTTCCTCGCCCGCCTTCTTGGCATACACCGCCATCGACATCTGCGGTGCCGGGAAGTCAATGCCTTCATACTGCACGACTTTGCCCACTTCGCAGAGGCTGTCGCCCGTAGAGGTATATTGCAGCTTGGACAGCGCGCCGATATCGCCCGCGCAAAGCATGCTCACCGGCGTTTGCTTCTTGCCGCGGATCATGAACAGACCGCCCGCCTTTTCCGGCTTGTCCGCATTTGCGTTGAACAGCGCAGTAGTCGGCGTCAAAATGCCGGAAATAACTTTAATCAGCGACAGCTTGCCCACAAACGGGTCCGCGATCGTCTTGAATACCTGCGCGGTAAAGCTTTCGCTCATGTCCGCGTGACGGATATGCATGGACTTCGTCTTGGGGTTGATGCCATGATAGGTGTGCTCCATCGGCGAGGGCATGTACATCGCCAACGCATACAGAAGCGGGCGAACGCCGATGCCATCCAAGCTGGAAACAGGGGCCACGGGCACAATGCGGCCCTCGTAAATGCCGGCGGAAAGGCCGCGCAGCATCTCTTCCTCCGAGAGGCGTCCCTCATCGAAGAACTTCTCCATCAGCTCTTCGCTCGTGGAAGCGGCCGCTTCATGGCAGGCCTCCAGCGCTTCCTCGACCAGCGGCTTGAGATCATCGGGAATCGGAACCTCGCGGCGATCCTTGCCTGCGCCGGTGAACGCCTTGCCGCTGAGCACATCGACTACGCCCTTGAAAGACGTGCCCTCGCCGATGGGCAACACCATCGGAATGATGCAGGAGCCATATTTTGCGCGCAGGTCGTCAAGCACTTTGCGATAATTGATATGTTCACGATCCACCTGGGAGATGGCAATAAAACGCGCAAGGCCATGCTTCCCAGTCTCGTTCCATGCTTTTTCAAAACCGGTGGAAATTCCTGTGACGGCGCTCATGACAATCACCGCGCCTTCCACCGCATGCAGCGGGCCGGCCATCTCGCCCGCGAAGTCAAAATATCCGGGGACATCGATAAAATTGAGCTTTTTCCCGTGGATTTCAATCGGCACCACGGACGCACTGATGGAAATATGCCGCTTGACCTCTTCCGGATCATAGTCGCTCACTGTGTTTCCGTCTTCGACACGGCCCTGGCGATCGGTCACGCCGGCGGCATAGAGCATCGACTCGATCAACGTCGTCTTGCCCTCAGAGCCGTGTCCCAATACAGCGATGTTGCGTATGTCCTTCACCAAATAGTCTTTCATAATCGATCCTCCTTCTGCCGCGCCGCGCCAAATTGATTCGGCGGCTTTATCGCTCGACCGCCCTATCTGTCTCCCATTATATCAGATTGTCCGAAAATTGAAAAGCGTTTTTGTTCTTTTTCTTTTGCTTCCACAGGCAATTTGCATAAAAACTGCATTCGCAGAGGAAATTTCATGCGCGAAAACCCGCTGTTCCTTGCTTTTGAACCCAAGCGTTCTTTGGTTCGCCCGCCATTGCGCACATCTTCGTACCTCCAGCCGCAGTGCACTAGCTTTGCACATACGCAACGTTATTTAGATCGGACGACATTGCAAATTTCTGCAATTTAGCTTATAATGACATCATATCATGAATGTGATATGGACAGAAGAATCGAGGAAAATATGAACAACGTCCACATCTCCCGTTTTAACGATCGCCAAACGATGCGATCTCTTGATTTTGAAATCTATCACTACTATGATGCCAGTCCATGCAATGTTGCGCTGCATCACCATGATTTCTTTGAAATCTACTATCTGATTGCGGGGTCAATGGATTATATCGTCGAGGGCAACCGCTTTGCGCTCTCGCCCGGCGATGTGCTGCTCATTTCGCCGCTGGACCTGCATCACCCTGAAGCGGAGCGTTACCAATCCTTCGAGCGAATCGTCCTGTGGATCAGCATGCCCTACCTCACCGCGCTCGCGCAGAGCGTTCCCGGATTGCTTCCCACCCTGTTGACGCATTCCTCAACCGGCAGACAGCTGACCCTTTCGGATCAAGAGCGCTCATTCTTGGATCTATTGCTCTCTTCCCTGCTCGATGAACGGGCCAATCATCCGCACGCAAGCCGCGAAATGTGCCGTCTGCTGATCACCGCAGCGCTCATCCGCATTCAACGCCAACTCATTGCTTCGCCAAGGGATAGCGCCCTGATTTCCGGATCTGTCAGAGGGGTTCGCCGCGCTTCCGGCACGCCGGTGCTCCCGGCTCCGCTCTACGACATTTTCGACTACATCGACACCCATCTGGAAGAATCATTGACTTTGAGTTCTCTGGCCGACCAGTTTTTTCTGGACGCCAATACGCTTTCGCGCAAATTCAAGCAACAAATGGGCATTACCGTCTGCGATTACATCCGCAAAAAGCGGCTCGCGTTAGCCCGCGTCAAAATTTCGCAGGGCATGAGCGCAACTCAAGCCGGTGCCACAAGCGGTTTTTCCGATTATAGTTCTTTCTTCCGTGCCTTTAAAAGCGAATATGGCATCAGCCCTCGCGAATTCGCCACCAGTTACAAGTGATCTTCCCCACATTTTCCCCCTTCCCCATC
>CALVTV010000071.1 GCA_944363005.1 uncultured Clostridia bacterium
TCCAGGTTTTCCACACGCCCGCCGATGTCTGTCACGGTGTTCTGCGTGATAGTCAGCCCTATTGCCGTCTGGCTGACCTGCGTGGAAAGCGCCTGGTGTTCCGTGGAACCGAAGACGGTAGACTTGATTTCGTCCGGCGTAAGAATCAAGCCTCGGACTTCATCAACCTCTGCATCAACAGCGCCCACACTGCCAGCAAGGGAATCGACACTCTCTTGAACCGTTCCAATGCCACCGACAAGAAAAGCTATCGACTGGTTTGCGCTGATGTCAATCGTGTCGCCAAGAGACTTTATGGAAGTAACATACAACGTCGGTATAGATGCAGAGGCGATTATTGCGTCATTCGCTGTAATTTGCCCCGCTGTAAGGGCTTGCGTAAGGATAGTATTGAATACGCCCTCCTGCGCGTGAACCGTTTGGCCGTTCAAGGATGTCGCGTTGACTATCGTATCGACAATTTGCTTGCCGTCCGATGTTTCGCCTGCGACGATTTCACTATCAGACAGCGTGGTTTCTGATGTGGAAATCTTGCCGTCCGAGCCGACAAAAACGTGATAGTACTTCCCGTCATCGCCGGTAAGCACAAGCTTGTCTATAGTCGCGTTGAGCAAGTTTGCGCTGGTGACAGCAAGGTTTGTAATCATCATGCTGCCCGCAATGCCCTGTGCAATAGAAAAAGCATCAGCCAACAGATTCTTGATTTCCGCAAAGCCAAAATCACCTGTCGCGACCTCAGCATGTATGATTTCGGCCACAGCGGAAGACAAATCATCAATTTGTGCCGCATTTATAGAGGCCTCGGTAATATTGGCTTTGACAATGTTTGCCACATGCGCGTTGAGGTCTACGATTTGTGCGTAATCAATTTTGGCCACGGCTATCTGCGCAACCATCATTTGCGCAAGGGCAGCAACCAGCTCGTTTGTATCTACCGAATCCGTCTTCACGACCTCGGAAATATGCGTTTCGGTGCGATGGACAATCTGCTCAACAGCATCCGCCTTCAATGCCTTCATCGGAAGCCCGCCAAGAAGCTGCTTCCAAATCCACTCAAGCTGACGGTTCAGCTCCCGGACTTCCATTGGCCTGCTCAGGTCGCGCAAATCCTTACGTAAAGAAGTTGTCGTGCTAGCCATCAGTCGAAGTCCTCCTCCACGTGGATTTCCAAACCGCGCTGGATGGTAAGCGGGTTGCCGTCCATGTTCTCGATTTTGAAGCGGAACGTCCGCCCACGAATCTTTACGCGCTTGCGAAGCTCATTGCGCCCAACCTTCAAGGGAATGACCTTCGCCCGGACTTTTGAGCCAGAATACATCGTCAGCCGCAGCCTCGCCGCAGCGTTCACGTCCAAACCCTGCGCGTCCACGAGCATGTAAACCCGGCCAGTCTGTTTGCGGCTGGAGAGCGTGCCGCAGGAAATCTCCGGGGAAAGCCAACTGGCATTGATGCTATCGCCATAAAAGGTGTAGCCAGTAGCGTAACGGTAAACAGTATCGCCATTCAAAAAAAGAAGCGTCTCTTTCTGCCCCTCGCGCATCACCAGCCAATCGTCCACGCCCGGAAGTTCGATAAGCGAATAGATGCCGTTGCGGATGTCGTATTCGATGACATGCGTGTTGATGATGCTGCCATCCAAAGGCACCGCCAAATAGATAATGTCGTCTTTCAGCACCGCGCACGCTTTTTCAATAGTCGAAGGGTTGATACGCGCCCAAATGTCCTTCAATTTGCGGTCACCAGCGGCGGCAAGCGTAGTGACGCTCATTCCGTCATAGGCGCACAGCCCGTCAATGGAAAGGAAATAGAGCCGCTGGCCGTTATAGACGATGGTGCGCGGCGCGAGCGTACCCTCACTGCCGTACACCTGCGTCAGCGCGAACTCGCCGGGGTAGGAGCCGTTGAGCCGGTGCATGCTCTTGTCTTTGAAGATAAGAACATCGTCA
The DNA here is from genome assembly GCA_944363005.1 of uncultured Clostridia bacterium. Lineage (GTDB taxonomy): Bacteria > Bacillota > Clostridia > Christensenellales > Aristaeellaceae > Ventricola. The sequence continues at coordinate 1,947 of CALVTV010000071.1, forward strand.
AACGCCGCAATGATAGCGCGGATACGCGTGCCGTCAAAAGTTGCAACGTCTATAAAACCGCCCCCCTCGTTCTCCGAATCGGTGAAATTAAATTCCCAATCCTCGGCGTCAAAACTGTTTGACCAATAAACGCGGTCGGGGTATTCCTGCGTCACCGCGCCCCAAAGGCGCTCGTAGAGCAGCGTCAGGCGCGAAAATGTCAGAAGCTCACCCTCAGTAACCACCGTCTCGCCATCTTCATTGGTCGTGGAAGAGCCACCCTGCCGGGCGTTCAGGGGCATGGCAGCGGCGCTCTTGCCGTCCCAGTACTGCGGCGGGTCATCGCCATTCGCGAAGATTATCCATTCATTTTCTTCGTCGCGATAGTTGACAGCGTTCCAGTCATTGGACTGGAAAGACCCGGCAATCGGCGTCCATTCCCCAGCATCAAGGTCAGAAACATAAAAACGCCCGTGCTGGCACATTACAAGCTTTGAAGAATCATTGCCTTCAAGGTCACGCACAAACGCCTGGAACAGCCTGCCATCCTTTTCTTCGTAAGCGCTTTCCGGGGGGGAGACCCCATACTGCGAAACCCCGGGCGCAGTATAAAGCTTGCCGTAACGCGATATAAAATTCACACTCTCAGGCGAACTTGCGACATCAGGGGAATGCGCCCCACGGCTCTGGTCAATACCGCTGAACTCCGGGATTGAGAGTATGCGTTCGCCCATTCCGCTTGCGTAGCTCTGGTAAGAAGCCATCAGAACACCCCCCTTATATCGCCATTTTTAGAAGCGCGAAGAATGATAAGATATGTCATCGCAGCATCAAAGCGTGCATCATGTGCATGCCCACGTGTGCGGAATATTTCACGGCAGATGCCTTCTACATCTGCCCCTGTAACGCCGTAGTGTGCCGCCGTCTCGGAAAGGGACGCTTTTTTCGGTTTGCCGTCACGCCCAAGCGCGCCAACACAGCGCGAAAAGTGCGCCATTGTGTCAAAAGTCGGAAGATTGCGCGTGTCCAGCCCCATCATCCGCAGGGCGTGCATGTCGGAAGAAATGTTGTGGCCGTAGATACGCCCTGTCCGCAAAAGCGCCGCGACGTCGGCCTCATCGTCCGTAAACGTCCGCCCATCCGCGAGCTGGAGCAATTTCCGCCGGGAAAAACCGTGTTTTTTCAGCGCGTAGGGGTTCATGCAGGAAACCGGCCAGAACCAATTATACCCCGTCAAAACCCCCGCGTTTTCCGCAAGCACAGCAAGCTGGCACACCTGCTCAGGCTTCATGCCATTGGATTCGGTGTCCAAAAAGAGGTTCATCGGAACAACCGGCGCGGTATGCGCCGCTTGGCGCTGGAGAGCATCGAAGAACGCACGTTGCGCAAATGCTCACGGTACTGGTTATACCAGTAGGAAAAGAACTCCATCTTCTTTTCGCTCTGCCACATGCGCGCCACCGCCAGCGAAACATAAACCATGGGGTCGACAACCGCTTCTGTGAAGACAGGGGAATCATCTAGAAGTTCAAGGTCATCCGGGATATAGTGATAATAGACCACAACATAATCGCCCTGTTTCGCCGTCTGCATCTTCAACATATATTTGGTATCAAAAACGTAGGCCGTCGAAGACGTGCGGTTCTCAACAAACACATCCTTCACCTGATACACGGCTGGCGTAAGCGTAGAAAGGTCAACAAGGCCATCTTCGCCCACCTGCACGCGCGTATAGACGTCCGGCTGTGCCTGCAGGCGCGATACCTCCCGGTGCGCCTCGTTGATTGCATCGCGGAAGACGCGGAAATAGTGCATAGCGTCATCCTCGTACCAATCTTCCGGGTCTTGGCTGTCGCCGCCATCCAACGTCTTTTCAAACTCATCATAGCGGTCGGAATAGCGCGCCGCCATCATGCACATCTCATCCAGCGTCATTCCGCAATCAGCTCCTCAGGGATGTCGTCGGTATGCGTGTTCATGTCGAGGTAGCGCAAGGCTTCCTTCGTCTTGTACTGCGCCCTGTCGATGACCTCATCGTACTGGCGCTGTTCGTTCTCGGCGTTTTCCCGGTCGATGCGCGCCATCAGCGCGAAGATGTTCTGCCCGTAGCGCTCGCGCACATAGGAAATGGCGCGCGCATCCAGCGCGTCGTAGGGAAGTTCGCAGGCCAGCGTCGAGCCGAGCTGCCGGGAATCGTGTACTTCGTATTTCTGCGTGCGCCGGTTGAACATCACGAACAAATGTTTGTCTATCTCCTTCAACCGCTCGGGGATGGAGTAGACGCCGCCCGTCACCGGCGTTCGGTCGCGGCTGTACCGTCCTTCATGCTCTATCATATTGTGCTCCTGAAAAGGGGGAGGGCAAACGCCCTCCCCGCAGTCGTTAAGTCCCACCGGCCGTGGGTGCGGTCACGCCGGTCAGGCGCGCCTGCATGCCCGGAAGCACGCACATCAGGTCGCAGTACTTGGCGATGCTGCCCTCGTAGGTCGCGTAGCGGGCGTTGCGCTGCAAGATGCCATGCACATTGTCGTCCAGCCACTCCCAATCGGCGATCTGGTCGATGGAGAAGCTGGAGGTGTCGTACATGTCGATGCAGTCGTCGGCAAGGAACTTGGTGCGCGTCAGCGGGATGCCGTTGAACAGAAGCGCCTTGTGGCCGCCGGAGAGCGTCAGCGTGTCGTTGATGGTGCGCCGCGCCTCCATCAGTTTCAGGTACGCCAGATACGCCGTCTGACCGCAGGCAATGTGGTCGATCTTGCCGGAGTAGGTGTCCTCCTGCTGGAAGATGACCTCCTGCAGGCCTGCCTCGCTGATCGCGCCGAAGTTGCTCTTGGTGTAAGGCCGCATCCACGAATAGTCGGCGCGGGTTAGGCCGTAGAGCGTAGTGTAGGTCGCAGCGTCGAAGATTTTGCCAAGGCCAGTCAGTTCAAGGTATTTCGAACCCTGCATGACGACCTTAGCACCGGCGGCGGCAGACGTGGTCGTGGCCGTGTCGAGGGTGATCTTGCCGGTGGCGTGATCGACGTCCACCACGCGGCCGGAGCCGACCTTGGTGTTGGTGTTGTACACCTCCACCGTCAGGCCGGGAAGCAGGTTGCGCGTCTGCTGCTTGTTCTGCGCTTCCAGCACCTTGCCCACGGCAGACTGCGCCTTGCAGGTCATCAGGGTACCGGTGCCGTCGCCGTAGACCTGCCGCGCCAGCGAGAATTTCAGCGTCGCAACGAGGGTGTCCACGTCGCGCTGGAGCGCATTGACAAAGGAACCAGCGTTCTGGCCGGTTGCGCTCCTGAGAATCTTGTCCGAAATGGCGATAGTACCATAGAGGTTTTTCGTATCGCTTTCGAACTGCTTGTACAGGTTTTCACCGGCCACAGGGAGCAGGCCGGTCTCCGTGCCAGCGCCAGCGCCGCCGTTCGCACCAATCTGCACAGCGCGCACGATTTTCTGGTAGCCGACAATGTTGTCGGAGGTCTGCAAAATGCGGCTCGCGAACGGGTCTGCCTGCATGTTCACAAACTCGCGGATGGGATTGATATAGAGGACTTTCAAAGCCTCCGAAACCGTAGTAAGATTAATCATTCATATCACCTCTTTTACTTCACGCCAAGCATGCGAAGCAAGCCGCCCTTGGCCTGCTGCATGGTGTCCGGTTCGCGCTTGCGGCCAGTCAGCGGCGTATTGCCGCCCTCGCCGATGGTCGTAGGCGCTTCTTCGCCCTTGCGGGCGATGGAATCAAGGTGCTCGCGGAGAACAAGTTCCTTGACCTTTTCATTGGCAGCAGCCTTCTTCAGGAAAGCTTCGTCCTGGAAAAGCTGCTTTTCGCTCTTGTACTTTGCAGAGCGAACGCCGTCATAAGCCCTGCGCAAGCCGTCGGCTTCAGTAGCCAGCTCCGGGTTCTTCTTGATGAACTCGGCGATGTCCGGCATCACATCCGCAATATCCGGCATCTCCTTGGCAGCTTCGCCCCACGCTTCCTGCACGAGCTTGTTCTGCGCGTCCCGCGTCAGTTTTTCGACCACGGGAGCCATCTCTTCACGCACGGCCTTCTTCACCGTGTGCAAAGGGTCAGCCGGGTCAAGTTCCTGACCATTCTTCTGCGCCTGTTCAAACGCAAGAAGCGTGGAAAGCATCTCCCTATATTCCCCGGCCTTAGTCGTCTCACCGCGAAGCTTTTCTGCCAAGTCGGCAACGCTGTTTACGCCAAACTCGGCAAGAATGTTCGCATTGGGGTCTACCTGCGCCCCGGCATCCACCGGCGGCGCTGCAACATCGGGGGCAGGTGCGCTGCCCTCCGCATTTGCTACATCCTGCGCGGCCATCTCCGCGCCCTGCTGCACGGCCTGCTGCTGCTGTTCAGGGGTCAAACCGCCCTGCTGCTCCAACTGCCCGACAAGCTGCGCCATTTGTTCATCGTTCAAATAACCCGGCATATCCATCCTCCTAACTATCGCCTGTTCCCACCCACGCTGCCTTCTTGCACCGTGGCCATGTTCATGGCCGCTTCTTGGCTCATGCCGGAAGCAGCCATCAACGGCGCACTGCCAGCGCCCTGCCCGGAAAGAGCGAGCGCATGTTGCACCGCTATCTGTTTATGCGCTTCAATATGCGCCAGGAGAGTCTGTGCAAGCTCAGGACGCTTGCGCTGCATCTCCCTAAACTCCGCGCCGAGCGCAAAGCGCGTGTGTTCAGAGATATGCGTGGTGTGGTTGTCCAGCTCCATAACCTGCGGCGTCTCGCCATTCTGGAGCTGCATGTTTTCGCGCTGCGCACGGGAAGAGTGCAGCTCATCGATGTCAATAGCGCTTTCCCAGTTGCCAAGCTCGAATATCTCCATCAGCTTGGCGCGCGTTTCGCGGGTCATGCGCCCGGAATCCGGGTCAGTGAAAAGCCCGACCTGCAACAACTCCAATGCCAGTTGCTTGCGCTGCGCCGGGGTATTGGTCATCTCATTATCGGTATCGACCACCACGTCGTCGCTGGTCAGGTCGCTGTTTTTCCACATCACAGCCGCTACATCGCCAGAGGATTCCCCGGCAAGGCGCGTCATGCGCGGCGTAGTAGCGAACTGCTTGTACAGCCGAAGCCACTGCTGCCCCATGCGCCGGTAAGCTTCGCGGATGTTCTCCGCCGTCAGCGCCAGCCTCGTGTCGTCCTGCTCTTTCAAAATCTCAAGGGCAGTACCAGAGGAAATGGCTGCCGGGCTTTGCGAAGTCCGGCTCATCTCCGAAACGCCGGAAATGTTGACGAACTCGTTTTGTAGTTCCTGCACCTGAGCCAGCAGCGTCGCTGGTATCTCCTGCGGAGACATCCACTGCGGCGGCGTGGAGCCGGGCTTGTATTCGATGACGCTGCCGGGCGGCAGGCCGTCGTCCAGCACGCTTTCGTCCACAAGCGAGCCTTGCTCCACCGCCATGTTGCCGATGGTCATGCGGGCAATGTACTCGTTAATGCGGTTGCGCACGGCGTTGTAGTCGCGCTGCACGGGGATACAGCGCTCGATGACGCTCGCGCCCCAGAGGATGCCGGGGTTGTCCAAACACTTCTGGTGAACGAACGGATAGCCCCGGCGCAGAAAACCGGCGTTCTTGTACGGCAACACGCCCACATGCACGCAGATGTCCCCGGCGATGACCACATGCCTGCCCAAAGGGAAATCGCGGTTTGGCTTTTCGTAGTATTCCAGCACCAGCTGCGCGTCGTCCACAAGGTTGTCGCGAACCTGCATGATGCTGGGGT
>CALVTV010000072.1 GCA_944363005.1 uncultured Clostridia bacterium
TTCTCAGATAAAAACGAGCTATAAGCGCGAGGCGAAGAAGGGGTCTGGGGACTGGTCCCCAGGCTAGGGGGATGGGGGATGAAATCCCCCATCGTTCCCATATTGCGAAGCGATTCAAGGAAAAGGAGTCAGGGAGCGAAGCGTTACCTGACGGTTGGTCATCGAATAACCCAGTTCTATTTGAGAATAGTATAATCGCGTTTTTGGCGGCGAGGAATGGCAAGGCTGCCTTCAAGCGAGGGAAAAAACTTCATTCTTCGCTTCGCGCGGGTACAAAGCAGCTTTTACAAAAAATGATCGAATGACGGCGTTTTTCGGGAACGTTTTGCCCGCCTGCGCCGTCCAAAGAGTACAGGGAGGAGGTACGGCATGGAGAGCAGTTTGATCGCCGCTGCAAAGGGCGGCGACGCGCTCGCGTTTGAAACGCTGATGGGCGCGTATGAACGCAAGGTCTATGGTCTATGCCTGCGCATGATGGGCAATCCCCACGACGGGGAGGACTGCGCGCAGGAAGCGATGGTGCGCATTTGGCAAAAGCTCGGGCAATACCGCGGTGACTCCGCTTTTTCCACATGGGTGTATCGCGTGACGGCGTCCTGCTGCCTGGATGCGTTGCGGCGGCGCAAGCCAAACCCATCGCTGGAGGCGATGCACGAGGAGGGGTTCGACATCAAGGACGATGCGCCGACCCCGGAACAGGCCCAGGAGACGAGCGAAATGGGCCGGGCGATTGCCGGAGCGCTCAAGGAGGTGCCGGAGGGGATGCGCAGCGTTTTTGTGATGCGCGACATGCACGGGCTCAGTGTCGAGGACACGGCGCGGGCCCTGGGCATATCCGCCGGCACGGTCAAGTCGCGCCTCTCCCGCGCCCGGGAGAGGATCGCGCAGAGCCTGCGGGCGCAGGGCATCGGCCCCGCAGGGTACAATGGGAGGTGAGCGGGATGCGTTGTGAGGAATTGGAGAACATCATCTTTTCCGGTGGTGAGGTGACACCGGCCATGCGCGAACACGCCAGGCACTGCGAGGCCTGCCGCATGTTGCTGGAGCATGCACAGGTGCTCGCCGGCGTTCGGGATGTCGATGAGGACTTGCCCGTACCGCCGTCGTTTGCTCAGGGATGGCGCAGGCGCGTGCGCATGGAAGCCGCGGCCCGCCGTCCGAAGTTGTCCGAGCGCGTGGCCGATTGGCTGGCAGGGTTTAACCGCCGCACGATGATGCGCGGCGTGGCGCTTGCGGCCTGCGCGGTGGTGTTGCTGGGCGTGGGCTCGCAGCTGGGGCAACGGACGACGGTGAATACGGCGTATGACAACGGCGTGTCGATGGCGCAATACAACCGGTCGGCCAGTCCGAACATCGCTTACAGCGAAGAGGGCGCCTATCTTGACTCCGTGAGCGCGACGGGCGGCACAGCGACGGCGGACAGCACGCGCAAGATCGTGCGCACGGCGCAGATGGACCTCAACGTGGAGGACGTGGACGCGGTCGTGGAAAACATCCGCACGCAGACCGAGGCCGCCGGCGGCACGGTGGATTACTGCGAGGTCAGCGGTCAGGAGGGGGAAGAACGCACGGCGTACCTGAACCTGAGCATTCCCAGTGAGGGGCTGGATGCGTTCCTGAGCGGCACGGGAAGTTTGGGCGTGGTCACACGCGAAGTCAGCCAGACATCCGATTTGACCGATCAGTATGTGGACAACGACTCGAGACTGCAAAGCGCGCTGGCGCAAAAACAGCGCCTGGATGAGCTGTACGCGCAGGCGGAGAACATGACGGACATCATCGCCATCACCGATGCGCTCTACGATGTGCAGTGGCAGATTGATTCCCTGACCGGCGCGAACGCGCAGATCGATACGCGCGTTGAACTCTCTCAGGTGACGGTTACGCTGAAGGAAGATCCGGCAAAGGGGCCGCAATCCGGTTTCGCAAGCCGCCTGCTGGAGAGCGCCAAGGACGGCCTCTCCTCGCTTTGGGGATTCGGCCAGAACGTCGTGCTCTTCGTGGTTTGGGCGTTGCCGTGGGCCGCTTGCCTGGCGGTGCTTGTGGGCGTCGTGTTCCTGGTTTTCAAAATCAAAAGACGTTGATGAACAAACAAGGCTGTCGGGCCGGCGTTTTGCCGGCCCGACAGCGCATTTTTTTAATATCCGCAGACGCTGGCTGCATACCCTTATGCCGGAGATGGGATCCGGGCCACCAGACCGCCCACGGCGCTGAGCTTCTCCTCGATGCCCACGTAACCGCGGTCGATATGCCCGCCTTCGTCGTTGACGATCGTTTCGCCTTCGGCGCACAGCCCGGCCAGGATCAGCGCCGCGCCCGCGCGCAGGTCCGTGGAGGAGACGTTTGCGCCGGTCAGGTACGGCGTGCCCTCGACGACGGCGACGCGGTTTTCCACCCGGATGTGCGCACCCAGCCGGGAAAGTTCCGCCGCGTGCATGAACCGGTTTTCAAAGATCGTCTCCAGAAACACGCTCGTGCCCGGTGTTCGGCAGGCCACGGCCATCATCGGCGCCTGCAAGTCCGTCGGGAATCCCGGATAGACCATCGTCCGGATTTCAAAGGGCTGTTTGGCCCGGCCAAAGACCATCAGCCCGCCCTGTGTATCCTGAATATGTACGCCCGCTTCGCTCAGCTTGAACAGCAGCGAACGCAGGTGATCCGCGCGCGCACCGCGCAGCAGCAGTTCGCCGCCGGTGATCGCGCAGGCACAGGCCATCGTGCCGGCCTCCACGCGGTCCGCGATGGGCAGCCAGCTCGTGCCGTGCAGCGAAGAAACGCCTTCGATGCAGATGGTGGACGTGCCGGCGCCGGTGATGCGCGCGCCCATGGAGCTCAGGAAGGCGGAAAGGTCCACAATTTCCGGCTCCTTGGCCGCGTTTTCAATGCGCGTGATGCCCTCCGCCAGCGTGGCGGCCATCATCAGGTTTTCCGTCGCGCCCACCGACGGCATATCCAGATAGATCACCGCGCCGCGCAGGCGGCCGGTCAGCGTTACGCCGCCATGGTCGAATGTCACCTTCGCGCCGAGCGCGCTCATGCCCTTGAGGTGCTGGTCGATGGGCCGCTGGCCGATGGCGCATCCGCCCGGCAGCGGAATGCGCGCTTCGCCCAGCCGCGCCAGCAGCGGGCCGAGCACCAATACCGATGCGCGCATTTTGCGCACGTCTTCGTCGTCGTGCGGGTTCTTGAGTGCGTCGGCTTTGAGGATGAGTGCGTTGCTCTCCTGTTTGACCCGACAGCCGCAGGCGTCAAGCAGCGAGGCCAGCGTCGCGACGTCGGTCAGCTTGGGTGGCTTTTCGATGCGCACGTCCTCGTCCGTCAAAAGCGCGCCGCACATGATGGGCAGCACTGCGTTTTTGGACGTGCTGATCGGTATTTCTCCCCGCAGGGGCGGGCTTTCGCGTACCGCATAGTGCGCCATAGTCGATCCCTCCGATAGTTTCGGCTTTTGCGGCGGCGATCCCGCCTGATGGCAGAGTATGCCAGAGGCGCTTCATGTGTCCGCGCCGCCGCAGGAGGATTTTCTCCCGGATGTCTGCGGCGCATGCCCGCTCAAAAATGCAGGCAGCGCCGGATTTTGTATTTTATGCTGGAAACACGCAGCGCGCCACAGGCTGAAAAATAAAAGCGTGCGCAAACAGGAAGTCCCATGGCAAAAGGCGGCGCTTTCGCCGTTTTTTCGCCGCGCTTCATGGAAAATGAAAAAGTGGGCGACAGGAAGCACCAGACGATGCATGAAACGCAGATTCTGAAAAAATTTGCCGTATATTCTGAAAAATCGAAGGCAAAATGAAGCCTTTACAATTTCTGATTGCGTTTTTTGCCCGGATGGTGTATTTTATTAAGATAGGCGCGCCCGAATGGGCCTGCCGCATCTTGGCCCAGGGCAAACTGGCACGGGCTTTTGCAAAAGGGAGCGACAGCGATGAGCGAATATCTGGATATTCCTGCGATCTACGGCAGCTACATCTTTGGGGACAGGGAAATGCGCGAGCGCTTGCCCAAGGCCATTTACAGGAGCCTGCGCAAGAGCATGGCCACCGGCGAAGAACTCGATCCCGTCGTGGCCGACGCGACGGCCTGCGCCATGAAGGAATGGGCCATCTCCAAGGGCGCTACGCACTTTACGCACTGGTTCCAGCCGCTCACCGGAACGACGGCGGAAAAGCATGATTCCTTCATCAATCCGCAGGGCGACGGCACGGTCATCATGGAACTGCGCGGCAAGGAGCTCATCCGCGGCGAGCCGGACGCTTCCAGCTTCCCCTCCGGCGGCATTCGCCAGACGTTCGAGGCCCGCGGCTATACCGTTTGGGACATCACCAGCCCCGCGTTCATCTACGACAGCGGCGAGACCAAGACGCTTTGCATTCCCACGGCGTTCTGCTCGTATACCGGCGAAGCGCTGGACAAAAAGACGCCGCTGCTGCGCTCCATGGAGGCCATCAGCCGCCAGGCCGTGCGCATCTGCCGCCTTTTTGGCGACACGCAGACCCAGAAGGTCATCGCGTCCGTCGGCGCGGAACAGGAATACTTCATCGTGGACCGCGCAACCTACAACAAGCGCAAGGATTTGATCTTCACCGGCCGCACGCTCCTGGGCGCGATGCCGCCCAAGGGCCAGGAGATGGAAGACCATTATTTCGGCGCGATCAAGGAGCGCGTGAGCAATTACATGCGCGATCTCGACGTGGAGCTCTGGAAACTGGGCATTCCCGCCAAGACGGAGCACAACGAGGCCGCGCCCGCCCAGCACGAGCTGGCGCCGATTTACAACACGACCAACCTGGCCACGGACGAAAACATGCTCGTGATGAACGTCATGAAGAAGGTTGCCCTGCGCCACGGTCTGGTATGCCTGCTGCACGAAAAGCCGTTTGCCGGCGTCAACGGCAGCGGCAAGCACAACAACTGGTCGCTTTGCACGGACGGGGGAAAGAACCTGCTCGATCCGGGCAAGGAGCCGCAGCATAACCGCCTGTTCTTGCTGATGCTGGCGGCCGTCATGAAGGCGGTCGATGAGCGCGCGGGCCTGCTGCGCATGAGCGCGTCCAACCCGGGCAACGATCACCGTCTGGGTGGCCACGAGGCGCCGCCCGCGATCATCTCCATGTTCCTGGGCGATCAGCTGACCGCCGTCGTGGAGCACATCATCGCCGGAAACGACGAACGCGTGCCCTCTGTGTCGATCATGAAGGTGGGCGTCTCGACCCTGCCGTTCATTCGCCGCGACGCGACGGACCGCAACCGCACCTCCCCCTTCGCCTTTACCGGCAACAAGTTCGAATTCCGCATGGTGCCCTCTTCGGGCTGCATCGCGGATGCCAACATTGTGCTCAACACGATCACCGCGGATGCGCTTTGCGCCTTTGCCGACGAACTGGAGCAGGCCGAGGACTTTGACGGCGCGCTCACCGCGCTCATCCGCCGGGAGATGACCGCCCATCAGCGCATCATCTTCAATGGCAACGGATACACGGACGAATGGCGCGCCGAGGCCAACCGCCGTGGCCTGCCGGAGATCCGCAGCATGGTCGATGCCATTCCCGAGCTGACGCGCAGCGACTCGGTCGCCATGTTCGAGCGCCACGGGGTATACACGGCCAAGGAACTGCAGGCCCGCGCGGACGTGGCCTACGAGCTCTACGCCAAGACGATCAACATTGAGGCGCTGACGATGATCGACATGGTCGGCAAGGACATCCTGCCCGCCGTCGTGCGCTACACCAAGCAGCTGGCGGACACCGTTGCGTCGGTGGAAGCGGTGGGCGCAGACGCCTCGGTGCAAAGGGATCTGTTGGCGCGCGTGAGCGTGATGCTGCGTCAGGCGTATGCGGCGCTCACGGATTTGCGCGAAAAGCAGGAGCGCGCCGCGGCGCTCTGCGGCGAGGCGCAGGCCCGCGCCTACTACAAGGACGTGACCACGGCGATGCAGCTGTTGCGCGCGCCGGTGGATCACCTTGAAACGATTGTGGACGGGGCGCTCTGGCCGATTCCGACTTATGGGGAACTGCTCTTTAACGTGTAAGAGGTCTTGAATGCGCGAAGCCAAGGCGGGCTGGTTTGGCAACCGGTCCGCGAAAGCGGCGGTGCATGAAAGCATGCGCGCCGCGATAGGATAAGTGCAGAGAATGGAGGATATATCATCGATGTGTGGCATTGTTGGCTACGTGGGCGTCTGTCAGGCAGCGCCTATACTGCTGGATGGACTGGGAAAGCTCGAGTACCGCGGCTATGACTCCGCGGGCATCGCCGTGCGCGATGCGTCCAAGGAGCACATTGAAGTGGTCAAGGCCAAGGGACGGCTCAAGAATCTCATGCAGATGACGGACTCGGGCCATGCCGTGCATGGGACATGCGGCATCGGCCACACCCGCTGGGCGACCCACGGCGAGCCGAGCACGCTCAACGCGCATCCGCACTATTCCAAGGAAAAGCGCGTGGTCGTGGTACACAACGGCATCATTGAAAACTATCAGGAAATCCGCGAATCGCTGATGCGCCGCGGCTATGTGTTCCGCACGCAGACGGATACCGAATCCGCCGCGCTGCTGCTGGACAGCTATTACAGCGAGAGCCACGCATCCGGCCCGCGCGAGCGCGCGCTGGACGCGATTCGGCGGATGATGATTCGCGTGCGCGGCAGTTACGCGCTGGGCATCCTCTTTGGCGACCAGCCGGGCGTGATCTATGCCGCCCGCAAGGACAGCCCGCTGATCGTCGGCCGCTGCGAGGGCGAGATGGCCGGGCATGTCATCGCCTCGGACGTGCCGGCTGTGCTGGGCTATACGCGCAACGTCGTCTACATTGACAACCAGGAAATCGCCTGCCTGACGGCCGATGAGATGCACTTTTACAACATCGACTGCGAGGAAATCGAAAAGCCGCTCGTCGAAATCCGCTGGGATGCCGCGGCCGCCGAAAAGGACGGCTACGAGCATTTCATGATGAAGGAAATCCACGAGCAGCCGCGCGCCGTGCGCGACACGCTCTCCCCGCGCATCCGCGAGGAAGAGGGCAAGCGGGTGATCGACCTGAGCGAGACGGGCCTGACCGATGAGGACTTCGCCGGCGTGCGCCGCGTGCATCTGATTGGCTGCGGCTCGGCGTATCACGTGGGCATGGCCGCCCGCTATGTGATCGAGCAGCTCTCGCGCGTGCCTACCGATGTGGACTTGGCCAGCGAGTTCCGCTATCGCGATCCGATTCTTGAAGAAGGTGCGCTGGTCATCATCATCAGCCAGAGCGGCGAGACGGCCGACAGCCTGGCGGCGCTTCGCCTTTGCAAGGAGCGCGGCGTGCGCACGCTGGCGGTGGTCAACGTCGTGGGCTCCTCGATTGCCCGCGAGGCCGACGCCGTGCTCTA